>JACCQW010000213.1 GCA_013813955.1 Solirubrobacterales bacterium | reverse complement strand
ACCAGCACCGGCGCGTCGAGGCGGTCGCGCAGCGCGGCCATCCACTTCTCCTGCTTGGGGGCACCGACGCCGACCCAGATGACGTCCGCGCCCGAGCGGTTCATCTCCTCGGCGATGGCGTCCTCCTCCTCGGCGCGGAGGTCGCGATAGGGGGGCGAGTAGCCGCCGACGATGCGCACGCCGGGATAGCGCCGGCGCAGGTTCAGCGCGAGCTGGACGAGCGCGCCCTGGTTGCGCCCGCCGTAGAGGTACATCGACACGCCCGTGTCGACGGAGCGCTCGCAGTAGCGGGCCATGAGCTCGGGCCCGTACACGCGGTGGGTCAGGTCGGCGCCGAGCGCGTTCATGGCCCACACGAGCGGCATGCCGTCGGGCAGGGTCAGCGACGCGTTCAGCACGGCGTCGCGCAGCTCAGGATCCTCGCGGCACACCATCACCGTGTGCGTGGCGGCCACGCAGATGTAGCCGCGCTCGCGATGCTCGACCGCCGCGTCCATCCAGTCCATCGTCGAGGTGTAGTCGGTGAGCGCGAGCGGCACGCCGAGAACGTCCACGGCAGGCGGGGACTCGGGGGCGGGCGACGGCTGGTGCCGGTGGAGCCCGGTGGGGATGGGGCGGGAGAGGGTCATGTGCGGGGGTGGCGCGGTGGGGACCGCCGGAGGCAGGTTACGAATGAAAACGGCCCGACGGCGGAAAGGTTGCGGTCTTGCAATCCCGCTCTCATAGGGGCGCTACCCCCACTCGGACCCTAGAAACCTCCAGCTAGGCTCGGTGCGTGCGACGTGCGCTCGTCACCGGCATCACGGGCCAGGACGGTTCGTACCTGACCGAGTGGCTGTGCGCACGGGGATACGAGGTCATCGGCATGGTCCGTACTGAGGGTACGCCGCCCGACGGCGTTCGTTACGTGCGCGGTGACCTGCTCGACCCTGCCTCGCTGCGCGCGGCGGTCCTCGACGCCAGGCCCGACGAGCTCTACCACCTCGCCGCCCCCACGTTCGTGCCCGCCTCGTGGGAGGACCCGGCGGGCACCATGCAGGCGATCGCGGGGGCGACGGCGACCCTGCTCGCCGCGGCCGCCGTTGCGCCGCGCCCGCCGCGGGTCTTCGTCGCCACCTCCAGCGAGATCTTCGGCGACGCCGGCGAGTCGCCCCAGCGCGAGGACTCCCCGATGCGCCCGCGCTCGCCCTACGGCGTGGCCAAGCTCGCCGCCCACGGGTTGGTCGGCACGCTGCGCTCGCGCGGCCTGCACGCGGGCGCGGGGATCACGTTCAACCACGAGTCGCCGCGCCGGCCCGAGCGCTTCCTGCCGCGCAAGGTCACCCGCGGGGCCGCGGCGATCAAGCTCGGTTTGCAGGACGAGCTCGTGCTCGGCGACCTCTCCGCGGTGCGCGACTGGTGCCACGCCCGCGACGTGATGAGGGGAGCGTGGCTCATGCTCCAGCAGGACGAGCCGGCCGACTACGTGCTCGCCGGCGGCGTCGCGCGCACGGTCGGCGAGCTCGCCGACGCGGCGTTCGCGTGCGTCGGGCTCAGGGCCGAGGATCACGTCCGGGTGGACCCCGCCTTCGTGCGCCCGCCGGAGGCCACGCCGCCGGTGGGCGACCCGTCGCGGGCGCGCGAGCGGCTGGGCTGGGAGACGGAGACGAGCTTCGAGGCGATGATCGAGGAGATGGTGCGCGCCGACCTCGACCGCCTTCGCGCCGGCTGAGCGTCAGCGTCCGAGCAGCTCGAGATCCGCGCGGGTCATCATGCGGATGAGCTCCTCGAAGGTCGTCGTCGGCTCCCAGCCGAGCCTCTCCCTGGCCTTGCCCGGGTCGCCGATGAGCTGGTCGACCTCGGCCGGGCGCAGGAACGCCGGGTCGATCGTCACGTAGCGCTCCCAGTCGTCCACACCGGCCTCGTCGAAGGCGATCTGCACGCAGTCGCGCACGGTGTTCGTCCGGTTCGTCGCGATTACGTAGTCCTCGGGCGTGTCCTGCTGGAGCATGAGGTACATCGCCTCGACGTAGTCCTTGGCGTAGCCCCAGTCGCGCTCGGCGTCGAGGTTGCCCAGGCGCAGCTCCTGCCGCAGGCCGTGCCTGATCGCCGCCGCGTGCCAGGTGACCTTGCGCGTGACGAACTCCAGGCCCCGGCGGGGACTTTCGTGGTTGAAAAGTATCCCTGAGCAGGCGAAGAGGTCGTAGGACTCGCGGTAGTTGACCGTGATGAAGTGCCCGTAGACCTTCGCCACGCCGTAGGGCGAGCGGGGATAGAACGGGGTCGCCTCGGTCTGCGGGACCTCGAGCACCTTGCCGAACATCTCCGACGAGCTGGCCTGGTAGAAGCGTGCCCCCGGCGCCGCCTCGCGCACCGCCTCGAGCATCCGCGTCACCCCGACGCCGGTGAACTCCGCGGTCAGCGTCGGCTGGATCCACGAGACGGCCACGAAGCTCATCGCGGCGAGGTTGTAGATCTCCTCGGGCTCGGCCGCGCGGATCGTGTCGACGAGCGAGCGCTGGTCGAGCAGGTCGCCCTGGTGCAGCGTGATCCTGTCGCGCAGGTGCTCGATGCGGTCGAACTTCTCCGTCGAGGCACGGCGGACCATGCCGTGGACGTCGTAGCCGCGTTCGAGCAGCAGGTCGGCGAGGTAGGACCCGTCCTGGCCGGTGATCCCGGTGATGAGGGCGGACTTGGCCATGCGCCGCGGCACCCTACCGAGCGCGGCGAGACCTAGACTCCGGCGATGACCTCCGATGCCGTGGCGCTGGACTGGGGCGAGCGCGTCGTCGTCATCGGCGAGGTCGCCCAGGCGCACGACGGCAGCCTCGGCCTGGCCCACGCGCACATCGAGGCGATCGCCGCCGCCGGCGCCGACGCGGTCAAGTTCCAGACGCACATCGCCGCGGCCGAGAGCCGCCCCGACGAGCCCTGGCGGGTGCGCTTCAGCCCCGAGGACGACACGCGCTATGAGTACTGGCGGCGGATGGAGTTCACGCCCGACGGATGGGCGGGCCTGCGCGACCACGCCCACGAGCGCGGCCTGGCCTTTCTCAGCTCGCCCTTCTCGATGGAGGCCGTCGATCTGCTGGCGCGGGTGGGGGTCGCGGGCTGGAAGATCGCCTCGGGCGAGACCTCCAATCAGCTCATGCTGCAGCGCTGCGCGGACTCCGGCCTGCCCGTGCTGCTGTCGACGGGGATGAGCCCGTGGGCCGAGGTCGACGACGCGGTCGCGCTCGTGCGCGAGCGCTCGTCCGCGCCGCTGGCCGTGCTGCAGTGCACGTCGGCCTACCCGACCGCCCCCGAGGAGCTCGGGCTCAACGTCGTGGCCGAGATCGCCGAGCGCTACGGCTGCGCGCCCGGGCTCTCCGACCACTCGGGCACGATCTTCCCGTCGCTGGCCGCGGCCGCGCTCGGCGCGCGGGTGCTCGAGGTCCACGTCGCGCTCAGCCGCGACATGTTCGGCCCCGACGTCCCGGCCTCGGTGACGCCGGCCGAGCTGGCCGAGCTCGTGCGCGGCGCGCGCATGCTC
>JACCQW010000192.1 GCA_013813955.1 Solirubrobacterales bacterium | reverse complement strand
CTGCGGACGTTCGCGGCCGTGGACGCGCCGCGGCCCTCGGCCGCCTACGCGGTGGGCGGCAGCGCGACGTCGCTGCGCCGGCTGGTGGGCGCGGTGCTCGAGCGCGACTCGCTTTCGCGCGGCCTGCAGGCGCTGACGAGCCGCTCGTCGGCCGAGGTGGCGCTGCGGCTGGGCCTGCACGCCGAGCGGGCGCGGCTGCTGCCCGCCGCGATCCTGCTGCTCGACGCCGCGTCACGGGCGCTGCAGGCCCCGTTGCAGATGGCGCCCGGGGGCCTGCGGGAGGGCATCGTGCTCGAAGAGCTGTCGCGCCTCGCCGATGTTTGACAACGCCGTTCACATCCTGGTCACATCTCCGGGTCCCCGGCGTACTCTGCTGGCCTGCCCATGAACTCCCCCGATCCCGATATCGCAACGGTCCAGGACCCGATCCGCGTGGTCGAGCCCGCGCCGCAGGCCTCGCCGCCGCCCGACGCCGACCTGCGCGACCCGTCGCTGTACTTCAATCGCGAGCTGTCGTGGCTGGACTTCAACGACCGCGTCCTGCAACTGGCCGAGGACACCGCCCAGCCGCTCATGGAGCGCGTGAAGTTCGCGGCGATCTGGACCTCGAACCTCGACGAGTTCTTCATGATCCGCGTGGCCGGGGTGCACGACCAGATCGACGCCGGACTGACCGAGCCCGGCGCCGATGGGCTCACCCCGTCGCAGACGCTGGACGCGATCCGCGAGCGGGTGGCCGGCCAGCAGGATCGCCTGGAGGACTGCCTGGCCAGCGACCTGCGCCCGGCGCTGGCCGAGCACGGTGTGCGGATCGTCGGCATGGCCGACGTCGCCGACGAGGACCGCCGCGCGCTCGCCGCGCGCTTCCGCCGCCAGATCTTCCCCGTGCTGACGCCACTGGCCGTCGGCCTCGGGCGCCCGTTTCCCTACATCTCCAACCTCTCGCTGTCGCTGGCCGTGCTCGTGCGCGACCCGGTCAACGCGCACGAGACCTTCGCCCGCGTGAAGGTTCCCAAGGAGATGCTGCCGCGGTTCGTCGCCCTCGACGGGGACGACCACACCTTCGTGGCGTTGGAGGAGGTCATCGCCGCCAACCTCGAGGCGCTGTTCCCGGGCATGGAGATCCTCGGCCACGGCTTCTTCCGGGTCACGCGCGACGCTGACTTCGAGGTCTCCGACGAGGCCGACGACCTGCTGAGCGCCGTCGAGGCCGAGCTACGCCGCCGGCGCTTCGGCGAGGCCGTCCGCCTGGAGATCGCGCACGGAACCGACCCCGGCGTGCGCGAGCAGCTCACCCAGGCGCTCGGGCTCGAGGCGCGCCAGGTGTATGACATCGACGGGCTCCTGGACACCGAGGACCTGTGGCAGCTGGTAAGGCTGCCGGGCTTCGGCGAGCTGCGCGAGCAGCCGTGGACGCCGGTGACCCAGCCGCGCCTGCACGGCGAGGACGGCGAGCACGTCGACGTGATGGCCGAGATGCGCCGCGGAGACATCCTCGTCCACCACCCTTACGACTCCTTCGCCACGTCGGTCGAGCGCTTCGTCGAGCAGGCGGTGGCCGATCCCGACGTGCTGGCCATCAAGCAGACCGTGTACCGCACCTCCGACGACTCGCCGCTGGTGCCCGCGCTCATCCGCGCGACCGAGCGCGGCAAGCAGGCGGTCTGCCTCGTGGAGCTCAAGGCGCGCTTCGACGAGCGCGCGAACATCACGTGGGCACGGGCGCTGGAGGAGGCCGGGGTGCACGTGGTCTACGGCCACCCGGCGCTGAAGACCCACGCGAAGGCCGTCCTCGTGGTGCGCCGCGAGGGCGACGGCGTGCGCCACTACGTGCACATCGGCACGGGCAACTACCACCCGACGACGGCGCGGCTGTACACCGACTTCGGCCTGTTCACCGTCGACGAGCAGATCGGCGCCGACGTCGCCGACATGTTCAACTTCCTCACGGGCCTCGCCCGCCCGCTGCGCTTCCACAAGGTCCTGATCGCTCCCACGGGGCTGCGCGAGGGGATCATCGCCGAGATCGAACGCACGATCGCCTGTCACGAGCGCGGCGAGCCGGCGCGGATCACGATGAAGCTGAATGCGCTGGTCGACCGTCGCTGCATCCGCGCCCTGTACCGCGCCTCGCGCGCGGGCGTCCCCGTCGAGCTGAACATCCGCGGCATCTGCTGCCTGCGCCCCGGCGTGCCCGGGGTGTCGGAGAACATCCGGGTGGTCAGCGTGCTCGGGCGCTTCCTCGAGCACTCGCGGGTCTTCGCCTTCCAGCGCGACGGGGAGACGAAGGTGCTCATCGGCTCGGCCGACCTCATGCCGCGCAACCTCGATACCCGCGTCGAGCTGCTCGCCCCCGTGGAGGACGACACGCTGCGCGACGACGTGCTCGACACGCTGGAGCGCTCGCTGGCCGACGACACCGGCGCGTGGGAGCTCGACGGGGAGGGCCACTGGGTCAAGCGCCAGACCGGCGCGGAGGCGCGCTCGGTGCAGCGCGAGCTCATGCTCGGCCACGCCGCGCGGGCCAGCGAGGCCCCGCAGGCCGATTGACGGCGGCCGCGCTCGGCGCGTAATCCGAGCGGCAACGCGCCAGGGCTTGATCTGTGTGCGCTATGGGCACGCTAGTCCGGAATGTAAACACGATTCTGGGAGGCACATACCGTGACCGACTCGGCACTGCGTGAGCTTGAGGGCGACCCGTCCTCGCGCAAGCGCTTCTTCAAGATGATGGGTGGGGCCGGAGCGGTCAGCGCCTTTGGTGTCTTCCTCGCCGCTTGCGGCGACGATGACGACGACAAGAAGGCGGACACGGCGGCCCCCGAGGGCGGCGCCGCCAAGGACGCGCCGGCTGATGATCTGGCGATCGTCAACTACGCCCTGACGCTCGAGTACCTCGAGGCCGACTTCTACCAGCAGGTCATCGACTCCGGCCTGGTCAAGGACAAGGCCGTCGTCGAGATCGCCAAGAAGTTCGGCGAGACCGAGCAGGAGCACGTCGACGCGCTCAAGGCCACGGCCGAGAAGCTCGGCGGCCCCGCGGCCGAGAAGCCCACGACGAAGTTCGACGAGGTCCTCGCCGGCGGGCTGGAGATGGTCCTGAGCACCGCCGCCACCGTCGAGAACCTCGGCGCCGCCGCGTATCTCGGCCAGGCCGGCAACATCAAGGACAAGGAGATCCTGGCCGCCGCACTGGCCATCCACACCGTGGAGGCCCGCCACGCCGCAGCTCTGAACCAGCTGATCGGCGCCGGCTTCCAGGGCGACGGTCCGCTGGAGGGGTCGGTCCCCGACGGCGCGTTCGCCAAGCCCATGGACATGCAGGCGGTCCTCGAGGCCGTCAAGCCGTTCATCGCCAGCTAAGTCCACCTCCGAACGAAAGCGAGAACTCACATGACTTCATCGCGACTGGTGGCTCCTGAGCTGGCCACCATCCACGTCCCCGGCATGACGCGCCAGGCCTTCCTGATGCGCGCCACGCTGGCAGCGGGTGCCACCTACGGCGCCACCATGGCCACACCGTTCATCACCAAGGCGCTCGCGCAGGAGGGTGGCGGCGACGTCGACATCCTCAACTACGCGCTCACCTTGGAGCTGCTCGAGGCGAAGTTCTACGAGATGGGCCTCAAGGAGGTCAGCGATCTCGGCGACGAGAAGAAGCTGGCCGAGGAGCTCCGCGACAACGAGAACGAGCACGTCGACGCGCTGCGGGCGACGATCGAGCAGCTCGGCGGCAAGCCCGTCGAGGAGCCGACGTTCGACTTCGGCGGCGCGTTCGCCGACCGCGCGACGTTCCTGAAGACCGCCAACACGCTCGAGGACACCGGCGTCAGCGCCTACAACGGCGCCGCGCCGAACATCGAGTCCACGGAGGTCCTCGCGGCCGCCGGCAGCATCGTCCAGGTCGAGGCGCGCCACGCGGCGCTCATCCGCCTGATTCGCGAGAAGCCGCCCGCCCCCACCGCCTTCGACAAGGCGTCGGAGATGCAGGAGGTCCTGGACGCGATCACGCCGTTCATCAAGTCCTAGCGGACTGACAACCCCTCCTCAGGGCACGAAGGGCCCGGCTCCGGCCGGGCCCTTCGTCGTCCAAGCCGCCCGATCGAGAGCGCCGGGCGGCAACCCCTACCAGTGCACGCCCCTCATGATGTTCGCCATCGCGATCTGCTCCATGGAGGCCTTCTCCTTGGGATCGCTCTCGCCGCGTGAGGCCGCGGAGTCGGGGAAGATCTTGTAGGCCATGTGCAGGATCTGGTCGACGACCTTGGGCATGAGCGTGTAGGAGACCTCGCCGATCGTGCCCAGGCGCGTGTTGATCGACTTGGGCTTGGCGCGCATCGCCTCGCAGATCATGTCCGCGGCCTCGTCGGGGCTGATCGTCGGAAACGCGTCGTAGATCTTCGTCGGCGCGATCATCGGCGTGCGCACGAGCGGCATGTGGATCGTGGTGAAGCTGACGCCGTCCCCGATCACCTCGGAGGAGACGACCCGGGTCCACGCGTCCATCGCCGCCTTGGACGCGACATAGGCGCTGAAGCGCGGCGGGTTGGTCTGCGCGCCGATCGAGCTGACGTTGACGACGTGGCCGAAGCCGCGCTCGCTCATGTGGGGCAGCAGGCACATGATCATCTTGATCGCGCCGAAGTAGTTCAGCTGCATGGTCCGCTCGAAGTCGTGGAAGCGGTCGTGGCTGAGCTTGATCGAGCGGCGGATCGACCGGCCCGCGTTGTTGACCAGCATGTCGATCGCCGGGTGGTCGGAGAGCATCCGCGCCACGACCTCCTCGATCGAATCCATGTCGGAGAGGTCGGCGCTGTAGACGTAGGCCGTCCCACCACGGTCCTCGATCTCCGACCTGAGCTCCTCGAGCTTCTCCATGCCGCGCGCGACGAGCAGCGGGATCCCGCCGGCCGCCGCCACCTTGATGGCGGTCGCGCGCCCGATACCGCTCGACGCGCCGGTGATGACCACCGTCCTGCCGTTGATCGCGGCCCCGAAGGAGCGGTCCTTGAACAGGTCGGGATCCAGGCGGCGCTCCCAGAAGTCCCACAGCTTCTCGGCGTAGTCCTCCAGCGGCGGGACCACGATGCCCGAGCCCGCCAGCGCGCGCTCGGTGTCACGCGTGTCGAACTCCGGACGCAGGGCGATGTGACCGATGATCTGGTCCGGGATCCCGAAGTCGGCGAGCACGGTGCGCCGGATCTCCTTGAGCTGCGGGAGCTTGAGCGCCATCGAGATGACGCCCTTGGGCAGCGCGTCGAGCAGGCGCTTGTCGACGCGGATCGCCAGCTTGGGCGCGTGCGCGGCGTCCGCGAATGCGTTCATCACCTCGCCCACGCGCTGTGAGCGCGGGTTGGTGAGGTGGAAGGCCTGCTCGTCCAGCCCCGGCTGGTGGGCGATGTGATCCAGGGCGGCGGCGACGAAGTCGACCGGCACGACGTTCGTGTGCCCGAGCTCGGGGCCGACGAGCGGCACCCACTGCGGCAGCGCGGCGCGCACCTTCTGGATCGCCTTGAAGAAGTAGTACGGCCCGTCGATCTTGTCCATCTCGCCGGTCTGCGAGTGGCCGACCACCACGGCGGGGCGGTAGACGCGCCAGGGCACCGCGCTCGCCTCGCGGGCGATCTTCTCGGACTCGAACTTCGTGCGGTGGTAGGCGGAGGGGAGCTTCTGGCCCTCGTCGAACATGTCCTCGCGGAACAGGCCCTTGAACTCGCCGGCCGCGGCGATCGAGGAGACGTGGTGCAGGCAGCCGGCCCGCACCGCGTTGGCGAGGTCGACGGCGTGGCGCGTGCCGGCGACGTTCAGGCGCTCGTTGTGCTCGTCGTCGGCGGTCATGTCGTAGATCGCCGCGAGATGGAAGAAGTGCTCCACGTGGCCCTGCAGCGCGGCGACCACGTCATCGGAGACGCCCAGGCGCGCTTCCTGCAGGTCGCCGACAACGCGCTTGACGCGATCGCCCGCCCCCCAGCGCTCGACGAGCGCGTCCAGGCGCTCCTGCGATCCCTCGCGGACGAGCACGTGGATCTCGCCCTCGCGCTCGAGCAGCCGCTCGACGAGGTGCCGGCCGATGAAGCCGGTCGCGCCCGTCACGAAGTACGTCATCGCTCTCCTCTCGCGGGGGACTGGCGTGCGCTGGGCACCCTATACCGCTCCGCCCGACGGCCGGTGGGCTCAGTCGCCGGCGGCCAGGGGCGTCAGCTTCAACGAGCTGACGCGGCCGGCACGGACGTTCGTGGCGGGCCGCCGGGCGAACTCAGACGCCGGCGCCGGCTCCGCCGCGGCCCTCGCCGCCGGCGAA
>JACCQW010000162.1 GCA_013813955.1 Solirubrobacterales bacterium | reverse complement strand
ATCGCGGCCATGCCGGGCGTCGCGCGGCTGTCGATCTCCGCGGCCGTCGAGGAGGCGGGGCGAGCCCGCGCGCTCGGGCTGCCGGCGGTGCTGCTCTTCGGCATCCCCGACCACAAGGACGCCGAGGGCACCGGCGCCTACGACGACGAGGGGATCGTCCAGCTCGCCACGCGCGCGATCAAGGACGCGCACCCGGACCTGCTCGTGATGACCGACGTGTGCCTGTGCGAGTACACGAGCCACGGCCACTGCGGCCTGCTGCGCGACGACGGGGTGGTCGACAACGACGGTTCCGTCGAGCTGATCGCGCGCGCCGCGGTCTCCCACGCGCGGGCGGGCGCCGATGTCGTCGCGCCCAGCGACATGATGGACGGCCGCATCGGCCAGGTCCGCGGCGCCCTGGACGAGGAGGGGTTCTCCTCCACTCCGATCGTGGCCTACAGCGCGAAGTTCGCGTCGGCCTTCTACGGCCCGTTTCGCGAGGCCGCCGGCTCCACCCCGGCCTTCGGCGACCGGCGCGCCTACCAGCTGGACCCGGCTAACTCCGACGAGGCGCTGCGCGAGGCGCTGCTGGACGTCCAGGAGGGCGCTGACGTCGTGATGGTCAAGCCCGCGCTGGCCTACCTCGACGTCGTGCGGCGCGTGAAGGACGCCACCGGCATGCCTGTCGCCGCCTACAACGTCAGCGGTGAGTATGCGATGGTGAAGGCGGCCGCCGCCGCCGGCGCGCTGGACGAGCGCGCCGCCGTGCTGGAGGCTCTGACCTCCATCCGCCGGGCGGGCGCGGACATCGTCATCACCTACCACGCGAAGGACGCCGCCGCATGGCTTCAGACGTGACCGCCGTCCCCAAGCTCCGCTCGCGCAAGGACGGCGCGGCCGTCGCGCTCGACGACCTCGACCGGCGGTTGCTGAACCTCATGCAGGGTTCGTTCCCGCTGGCGCCGCGGCCCTACGCTGCGGTGGCCGCCGAGGCGCAGGTGACCGAGGACGAGGTCATGGCCCGGGTCCGCCGGCTGCTGGAGGACCGCATCATCCGCCAGGTCACCCCGATCTACGACACGCGCGCGCTGGGCTACGGCTCGATGCTCGTGGCTGCCAAGGTCGACCCCGAGCACCCGTGGCGCGCGGCGAAGGTCATCAACTCCCACCCCGGCGTCAGCCACAACTACCTGCGCAACCACGACTTCAACATGTGGTTCACGATCGCCGTGGAGCCGGACTCCGAGCTCGGCCTGCAGGGCTCGCTCGACGTGCTGCAGACGCTCACCGGGGCCGAGTCGATCCGTCAGCTGCCGACGCTCAAGCTCTTCAAGATCCGCATGGACCTCGAGATGGACGGCGACACGACGTCGCTGGCCTCCGAGGGGGTCGCGCAGGAGCCCGTCGACCTGCAGGGCGTGCCCTACGACGAGACCGACGTCGCGATCATCCGCGCGACGCAGGGCGACCTGCCGGTCGTCCCCGAACCCTACGCGCCCGCCGCCGCCGAGCTGGGCATGACCCAGGACGCGCTGCTCGAGCACATGACCGGGATGCGCGAGCGCGGCCTCCTGCGTCGCGTGGCCGCGATCCTCTTCCATCGCCGGGCCGGCTTCTCGGCCAACGGGATGGGCGTCTGGAGCGTGCCCGAGCAGCGGATCGCCGAGCTGGGCCCGCGCATGGCTTCCTTCCGGGGCATCTCGCACTGCTACCAGCGCCCGACCTACGAGGACTGGCCCTACTCGGTGTTCACGATGGCCCACGGGCGCTCCAAGCAGGAGTGCGATGCGATCCTCGACGCGATCGCGACGGAGTTCTCGATCACCGAGCGCGCCACGCTGTACTCCTCGACGGAGTTCAAGAAGATCCGGCTGCTGTACTTCACCGACGAGTTCAAGCGCTGGGAAGCAGAGCACGCTTGACCGTCTCGCTGCGGGACACGCGCTCCGCGGAGCTGTACGCCCGTGCGCTGACCTACCTGCCCGGCGGCGTCAACTCCCCCGTGCGCGCAATGCGCTCCATCGGGCGCGATCCGATCTTCGTCGACCGCGCCGCGGGGGCGGAGCTGATCGACGTCGACCACAACACCTACGTCGACTGGGTCTGCTCCTGGGGTCCGCTGATCCACGGGCACGCGCACCCGGCGATCGTGGCCGCGGTGGTCGCGGCGGCCGGGCGCGGCACCACCTTCGGCGCGCCCACGGCGGCCGAGGTCGACCTCGCCGAGGAGGTCAGTCGCAGGATGCCGGGCGTCGAGATGCTGCGCATGACCTCGTCGGGCACCGAGGCTTCGATGAGCGCGATCCGTCTCGCGCGCGCGGCGACCGGCCGCGAGGGCCTGCTCAAGTTCTCCGGCGCCTACCACGGCCACGTGGACGGCCTGCTCGCCGAGGCGGGCAGCGGGCTGGCCACGCAGGGCATCCCCGCGAGCCCCGGCGTCCCGGCGGCGGCCACCGCGGGGACCGTGATCGTCCCCTGGAACGACGCCGACGCGGTGATCGAGGCCACCGCGACGCACGATCTCGCCGCGATCCTGGCCGAGCCCTACCCGGCCAACATGGGCCTCGTCGCACCGGCCGAGGGCTTTCTGGAGCTACTGCGCGACCGGGCGACGAGCACGGGCGCGCTGCTCATCTTCGACGAGGTGATCACCGGCCTGCGCGTGGCCCGCGGCGGCGCCCAAGAGCTGACCGGCGTCATCCCCGACCTCACGGTCATGGGCAAGGTCATCGGCGGCGGGTTGCCCGCGGCGGCCTACGGCGGCCCGCGGGAGCTGATGGAGCGCATCGCCCCCGCCGGCGACGTCTACCAGGCGGGCACGCTGTCCGGCAATCCGCTCGCGGTCGCGGCCGGGCTGGCGTCGCTTCAGCTGCTGGACGGGGAGTCGCCCTACCTGCAGCTCGCCGCCACGACCGAGGCGCTCGCCGCCGCGCTGGCGCAGGCCGCGCGCTCGGCCGGCTTCCAGGCGCTGCGGATCGCCACCGCCCCCGGCCTGCTGACCGTGTTCTTCAGCGACAGGCCGGTGACCGATTACGCCGGCGCGCAGGCCTGCGACCTCGGCGCGTACGCGGCGTGGTGCCGGGGGCTGCTCGCGCGGGGGATCTATGCGCCGCCCTCGCAGTTCGAGGCTTGGTTTCCCTCGCTGGCCCACACGCCGGAGCACATCGCCCGCACCGCGGAGGCGGCCGCCGCGGCGTTCGGGGAGCTCGGGTGAAGGGCGGCAGGCCCGGGCACGAGCGCTCGGACGGCGATCGCTCGGCGCAGGAG
>JACCQW010000158.1 GCA_013813955.1 Solirubrobacterales bacterium | reverse complement strand
CGTCGACGCGGCCGTCCTGCAGCGAGCCGACGGGGCCCGCGCGCACCCCCTCGGAGGTCGCCGTCGCGGTCTGCTGCGCCTCGCGGTAGGCGCGGGCGAACTCGGTGGCCGTGCGCTCGCGCCGGTCGGCGTCGGTGAGCTGCGCGTGCATCGTGGCGAAGTCGCCGCGCTCCCACGCCGTGACGAAGCGTTCGACGAGCCTCTCCTCGGCGGGGCGCCCGGCCGTGCCCATCACGATTCCGGCCCCGAAGGCGAGCGCCCCGAGCGCGGCGATCGGCACCGCCCGGCGGTGCAGGACGCGTCGGCGGGCGGCGGCGGCGGGCGGGGGCACGCGACGAACTATGGCCCTCCCGGCGGCCGCCACGCGCCATGATGGCTCGCGTGACGGCGGTGGACATCATCATCATCGTGTTCGCGGCGCTCTTCGGCGCCCTGGGCTTCGCGCGCGGGTTCATCGTCGGGGCGCTCTCCCTGGCGGGGTTCGTCGGCGGCGCCTGGCTGGGCACGCGGCTGGGCCCGGAACTGCTCAGCGAGGGCAGCGCCTCGCCCTACGCGCCGCTGTTCGGCCTGTTCGGCGCGCTGCTGGCCGGCGCGATCATCGCCGCGGGCCTGGAGGGGGTGGGCGAGCGGGTGCGCTCGGCGATCCGCCTGCCGGGGTTCGGGGCGCTCGACGGCATCCTGGGGACGCTGCTCAGCGCGGCCGTCGCCCTGGGCATCGCCTGGCTGGTCGGGGTCGTTGCCCTGCAGACGCCCGGCGCGCGCGCCCTGCGCGGCGACATCCAGCGCTCGGAGATCCTCACCAGGCTCAACGCGGTGCTGCCGTCGGACAGCGTGCTCAACGCGCTGGCCCGCTTCGACCCGTTCCCGAGCGTCGACGGGCCGGAGGTCGACGTACCGGCCCCGCGCGCCGCGATCGCCCGCGATCCCGACGTCCGCGACGCGGCGGGCTCGGTCGTGCGGATCCTGGGCCACGCGTGCGGCCTCGGGGTCAGCGGATCGGGCTGGGTGGCCGGGGAGAACCTCGTGGTCACCAACGCCCACGTCGTCTCCGGTCAGGACGACACCGTCGTGCAGGTGCAGGGCGACGGGGCGAAGCTCGAGGCGACCGCGGTGGCCTTCGACGTGCGCAACGACCTCGCGGTGCTGCGGGTGGACGGTCTCGACGCGCCGTCGCTGTCGCTGGCCGGCGAGGTGCGCCGCGGCGAGCAGGCCGCCGTGCTGGGCTTCCCGCGCAACGGCCCCTACGACGTGCGCGCGGCGCGGATCGGGCGCACGCGCACGGTGCTCTCCCAGGACGCCTACGGCCGTGGGCCGGTCGAGCGTCCGATCACCGCCTTCCGCGGGACGGTCCGGCCGGGCAACTCGGGCGGCCCGCTCGTCGACGAGGCCGGCCGCGTGGCGGCCACCGTGTTCGCGAAGTCCACGCGGACCGGGCCCAAGGGCGGCTACGGCGTCCCCAACGACATCGTGCGCCGGGCCCTCGACCGCTCCGGCGACGCGGTCGACACCGGTCCCTGCGTGCGCTAGCCGGCAGCCGCGCCCCGGGGCCCGGTCGCCGTCGTGCCCCGACGAGGGCGCTACCCTGCCCAGCCCATGGCCAAGACCCTCGTCATCGCCGAGAAGCCCTCCGTCGGACGCGACCTGGCCCGCGTCCTGCCCGGCCCGTTTCAGAAGCAGGAGGGCTACCTCGAGGCTGCGGACCATGTGATCACCTGGGCGGTCGGGCACCTCGTGCAGCTCGCGGGGCCGGACGAGTACGACCCCAAGTTCAAGAAGTGGAAGATGGCCGACCTGCCGATCGTCCCCGAGAAGTTCAAGCTCGTGGTGCGCGACGAGCGCTCCAAGAAGCAGATGTCGGTGGTCACCCGCCAGCTCGGCCGCGACGATGTCGAGACCGTCGTCAACGCCTGCGACGCCGGCCGCGAGGGCGAGCTGATCTTCGCCTACCTCTTCGAGAAGGCCGCGTCGAAGAAGCCCGTGCAGCGCCTGTGGCTGTCCTCGATGACCAAGGACGCCATGAACCGCGCCTTCGGCGAGCTGCGCCCCGGCGCCGACCTCGCCGAGCTCGAGGCCGCGGCCCGCTCGCGCTCGGAGGCCGACTGGATCGTGGGTATGAACGCCACGCGCGCGGCGACGATCCGCCTGCGCTCCTCCTTCGACGGCGCCGTCTCCCTCGGCCGCGTGCAGACGCCGACGCTGGCGATCATCACCCGCCGCGAGGAGGAGATCCGCGCGTTCAAGCCCGAGCCCTACTGGCTCGTCGACGCGGTCTTCGCCGCGGGCGGCGACCGGGTCTACGAGGGCCGCTTCCATGCGGGGGCCAAGCCCCGGATCGCCACCGCGGCCGAGGCCGATGCGATCGTCGCCGTCGTCCGCGACCAGACCGGCGAGATCACCAAGCTCGAGACGAAGGAGAAGCGCGAGCGCGCGCCGCTGCTCTACGACCTCACCTCGCTGCAGCGCGAGGCCAACACGCGCTTCGGCTTCTCCGCGCGGCGCACGCTGGCCGCCGCCCAGCGCTGCTACGAGGAGCACAAGGTCCTCACCTATCCGCGCACCAGCTCGCGCTACCTGACGAGCGACATGGTGGCGGAGATCAAGCCCACCGCCGGCCATGTGGGCGGCGCCGGGCGCGAGTACCAGCAGGGTGCCGCCTACGTTCAGGGGCTCGACCTGCTGCCGCTGGGGCGCGTCATCGCCGACGACAAGGTCGGCGATCACCACGCGATCATCCCCACCAACTCGCCGCACCACCTCGACAAGCTCTCCGACGACGACCGGCGCATCTACGACCTCGCCGCCCGCCGCTTCCTCGCGGTCTTCCACCCCGAGGCGGTCTTCGAGAACACGCGGGTGGAGACCACCGTCTCCGAGCATGTCTTCCGCACGCGCGGCAAGGTCCTGCTCGTCCCCGGCTGGCGCGGCGTCTACGGCGAGCTGGCCGAGGGCGAGGGCGCGGCCGACGAGGACGAGGGCCGCGACCAGCAGCTGCCCAAGCTCGCCAGCGGCGAGGCCGTCCAGACGCGCGAGGTCGGGGCCGAGGAGAAGGAGACCAAGCCCCCGCGGCGCTACTCCGACGCGTCGCTGCTCGGCGCGATGGAGACCGCCGGCAAGCTCGTCGACGACGACGAGATGCGCGAGGCGATGAAGGAGTCGGGGATCGGGACCCCGGCCACCCGGGCGTCGATCATCGAGCGGCTCATCGACGTCGGCTACATCGAGCGCGACGGACGCTCCCTCGTGGCCACCGAGAAGGGCCTGAACGTCATCCGCCTGCTGGGCGAGCACCCGCTCACCTCGCCGTCGCTGACCGGCGACTGGGAGCAGCGGCTGGGCATGATCGAGCGCGGCGAGGAGCCGCGCGACAGGTTCATGGCCGACATCGGCCGCTTCGCGCAGTCCACGGTCGCCGAGCTTGACGCCAAGCTTAAGGACGTGCGCATCCCGCGCGAGAACCTCGGGCCGTGCCCGGTCTGCGGCCACGACATCATCGAGAATCGCAAGGGCTTCTCGTGCTGGTCGCGCGAGGACCCGGGCTGCGGCTTCGTCATCTGGAAGGCCAAGGCCGGCAAGCAGCTTCCGCTGGCCGTCGCCCGTGAGCTCATCGCGACGGGGCGCACGGCCAAGCAGGTGACCGGCTTCAAGGGGCGCAGCGGTCGCTCCTTCCGCGCCCGGCTCGCCCTGCAGCAGAGCGAGGAGGGCAAGTGGCGGGTGGAGTTCGATGAGCCGTGGGCGAAGGAGGGGGCCAAGCCGCCGGAGAGCGAAGAGGCGGCCGAGGCGACGCGTGCTGCGGACGCCGCGGCACCCGCCGCGGCGACGGCTACGCGACAGCTTCGGCGGTCGCGGTGGAAGGCTCGGGCTGCTCGACCGCAGCATCGGCCGGGTCGGGCGCGCTCTTGCCGCCCTCCCGCGCCCACGGCTCATCGAACTCCACCCGCCATTTGCCCTCCTCGCTCTGCTGCAGCGCAAGCCTCGCACGGAACGAGCGTCCGCTGCGTCCCTTGAAGCCCGTCACCGGCTTCGCCGTGCGCCCGGTCGCGATGAGCTCGCGGGCGACGACGAGCGGCAGCGTCTTGCCGGCCTTGGCCTTCCAGATGACGAAGCCGCAGCCCGGATCCTCGCGCCCCCAGCAGGAGAAGCCCTTGCGGTTCTCGACGATGTCGTGGCCGCAGACGGGGCACGGGCCGAGGTTCGCGCGCGGGATGCGCACGTCCTTCAACTTCGCGTCGAGCTCGGCGACCGTGGACTCGGCGAAGCCCTTGATGTCGGCCATGAAGCGCTTGCGCGGCTCCTCGCCGCGCTCGATCATGCCCAGGCGCTGCTCCCAGTCGCCGGTCATCGA
>JACCQW010000124.1 GCA_013813955.1 Solirubrobacterales bacterium | reverse complement strand
ACCGGCGGCTCGCGCGGCATCGGCGCCGCGATCGCCCGCGAGCTGGGAGCCGCCGGCTGGCTGGTCGCCGTCGGCTACCGCGCTGACGAAGCGGCCGCGGCCGAGACCGTCGACGCTATCGTCACCGCCGGCGGCCAGGCCGCCGCGGTCGGCGGCGACGTGACCGATCCCGACACCCCGGAGCGCATCGTCACCGAGGCCGAGGAGAGCCTCGGCCCCGTCCTCGCCGTGGTCAACAACGCCGGCGTGCGCGCCGACGGACTCGCCCTGAGCCTGGCCGACGAGCAGTGGGACGATGTCCTGAACACCAACCTCAACGCCGCCTTCCGCATGACCCGGCGCGGCCTGAAGGGAATGGTCCGCGCGCGCTACGGGCGCGTCGTCAACATCGCCTCCGTCGTCGGCCCGCGCGCCAACGCCGGGCAGGCCAACTACGCGGCCGCCAAGGCGGGGCTCATCGGCATGACCAAGACCGTCGCCGCCGAGGTCGCCCGTCGCGGCGTGACGGTTAACGCCGTCGCCCCGGGGTACATAGAGACGGAGATGACCGCGGACGTGCCGGCGGAGGTGCTGGCCGCGGTGCCCGCCCGGAGGGCCGGCAGGCCCGAGGAGGTCGCGGCCGCCGTGCGGTTCCTGGCCTCCGACGCAGCCTCCTACGTCACCGGGACGACCCTGTTCGTCGACGGCGGCATGAGCGCATGAGCTTCACAGCACCCCAACCCCAACAACAGGAGGACACCACCATGGCCACCACCACCACCCCCGAAGCGATCGAGAGCACGGTCTTCGAGTCCCTGAAGACGTTCGGCGCCGAGCCCGGAGCGATCTCGCGCGACGCGCAGCTCGCCGACATCGACATCGACTCGCTCGACCTCGCGGAGCTGGCGCAGATCATCGAGGACGCCCACGGCGTCGAGCTCAAGGGCGCCGACGTCGAGAACGTGAAGACCGTCGGCGACGTGATCGACATCGTCGTCGCGCGGACGTCCTGAGGGCCGCGTCGTGCGCGACGTCGTCGTCACCGGCCTCGGCGCGGTCAGTCCGCTCGGGGTCGGCGCCCGCACGCTGTACGAACGCTGGTCGGCGGGCGAGTCCGGCATCCGCGACGGCGAGGCTCCGTGCGCGGACTTCGTGGCCACCGAGCATCTATCCGTCAAGGAGACACGTCGCGCGGACCGCTTCAGCCAGCTCGCCGTGGTCGCCAGCGACGAGGCGCTGGCCGAGGCGGGCTGGGGCGACGAGCTGCCCTACGACCCCGCGGAGATCGGGTGCGTCATGGGCACCGGCATCGGCGGCATCACCACGCTGGAGGACAACCACGACACGCTGCGCGACTCGGGGGCGTCCGCCGTCTCTCCGCTCGCCGTGCCGCTGATGATGAGCAATGCGGGATCGGCCGCGCTGTCGCTTCGCCACGGTCTCAACGGCTCGATCTTCAGCGTGGTGTCCGCGTGCGCGGCGGGTGCCCACGCGATCGGCATCGCGTCGCGCATGATCCAGCACGGTGAGGCGAAGGCGGTGCTGACCGGCGGCGCCGAGGCGCCGCTGACCCCGCTGTCACGCGCCGCCTTCGCGTCGATGGGAGCGCTGTCGCCGAGCGGCGTCTCCCGCCCCTTCGACGCTCGCCGCGACGGCTTTGTCATGGGTGAGGGCGCCGGCGTGCTCGTGCTCGAGGCCGGCGATGCCGCGCGCGAGCGGGGGGCCCGCATCCTGGCCACCATCCGGGGCTACGGCTCCACCGGCGACGCGCACCACCTCACCGCTCCCGAGGTCAGCGGCCGCGGCGGCGCACGGGCGATCCAGCTCGCCCTCTCCGACGCGGGCCTGACCGCCGACGGGGTGGACTACGTCAACGCGCACGGCACGTCGACGCCGCTGAACGACCGCGCCGAGACCGCCGCCCTCAAGAGCGCCCTGGGAGAGCGGGCGGCGCAGATCCCCGTCTCCTCGACGAAGTCGGCCATCGGCCACCTGCTCGGCGCAGCGGGCGCGGTGGAGGCCGTGGCCACCGTGCTCGCCCTGCGCGACCGGGTCGCGCCGCCCACGCTCGGCTGGGAGGAGGCGGAGGAGGGAATGGACCTCGACCACGTGCCCGGCACGGCCCGCCCGCTCGCGATCGAGGACGACCGGCCCGCGGTCGCGATCTCCAACAGCTTCGGCTTCGGCGGCCACAACGTGGCCCTGTGCCTCGAGGCCGCATGAACCTCGCCCTCGTCCCCCGCCCCGAGGAGGAGCTCGGGCCGCTCGGGCGCCTGGAGGCGCTGTGCGATCCGGGCTCGATCCAGCTCGTGCGCGGCGAGGTCCTCTCGCGGCGGATGGGTGAGCGCACGAGCGCCGGCGACGGCGTCGTCGGCGCGACGGGGCGCGTCGACGGGCGCGCGATCGCGTGCTTCGCCCAGGACCCCTCCTATCTCGGCGGATCGCTCGGAGAGGCGCACGCCGACACCATCTGCCAGGTGCTGCGGCTGGCCGGGCGCGCGCGCATCCCGGTCGTCGGCTTCGTCGAGTCGGCCGGCGCGCGCCTGCAGGAGGGCGTGGCGGCGCTGGGCGGCTACGGGCGCATCTTCCGCGAGCACGTCGCGCTGTCGGGCCAGGTGCCTCAGATCTCCGTGGTCTGCGGCGCATCGGCGGGCGGCGGCAGCTATGCCCCCGCGCTCACCGACGTCGTCGTGATGACGCGCAGGGCGTCGATGTTCCTCACCGGGCCAGGCGTGGTCGCCGAGGTCACCGGCGAGCAGGTCGATGCCGCGACGCTCGGCGGCCCGCGCGTGCACGAGCGCAACGGCGTCTGCCAGATGGTGGCCGACAGCGACCTCGACGCGGCCTGGATGGTGCGCGACCTCCTCGACTACCTGCCCCAGCACGCGCTCGAGCAGCCGCAGCGCTGGCCCACCGTCGATCCTCCCGGCGTGCTGCCCGACGCCGCGGTCCCCGACGAGCCGCGCAAGGTCTACGACGTGCGCGACGTGGCGCGAACGCTGGTGGACGGCGGCCGCCTGCTCGAGCTCAACGCGCGCTGGGGGCGCAACATGGTCACCGCCTTCGCCCGCCTCGACGGCCGGGCCGTGGGCGTGGTGGCCAACCAGCCGCGCCACCTCGGCGGGGTGCTCAACGCGGACGCGGCCACCAAGGCCGCGCGCTTCGTCCGCACCTGCGACGCCTACGGGCTGCCGCTGGTCGTGCTGGTCGACACGCCGGGCTTCCTGCCGGGGGTGGGCCAGGAGAAGGGCGGCATCATCCGCCACGGCGCCAAGCTCGTCCACGCGTTCGCCGCGGCGACGGTGCCACGCGTGACCGTCGTGCTGCGCAAGGCCTTCGGCGGCGCGTTCATCGCCATGAACAGCCGCGATCTCGGCGCCGATCTGGTGGTCGCCTGGCCGCGGGCGCAGATGGGCGTCATGGGTCCCCAGCAGGCCGTCGACCTCGTCAGGCGGCGTGACATCGCCGCGGCCGAGGACCCGCCGCGCGCGCGGGAGCGCTTCGCCGCCGGCTACGCCGAGGAGCACCAGACCGCGGCCTCGGCCGCCGCCGAGGGGATCATCGACGAGGTCATCGCGCCCTCGGCGACACGCGACCGGCTCGCCGGCACGCTGCGGACCCTGTCGACCTCCGAGCGGCCCTTCCGGCCGGCGCGCAACATCCCGCTCTGATGCTCTCCGGACGCCGCCTGCTGATCACCGGCGTGGTGAACCGCAAGTCGATCGCCTGGGAGGTCGCCCGCCAAGCCCAGGAGCTCGGTGCCGAGGTCGTGCTCACCGGCTTCGGGCGCGGCCGGCGGATGACCGACCGCGCGGCCGGCCAGTTGCCCACCCCGGCCGACGTGCTCGAGCTCGACGTCAACAAGGCCGACGACATCGCCGCCGTCGCCACCGAGCTCGAGAGCCGCTGGGGGCGCCTGGACGGCGTGCTGCACGCGATCGCGTTCGCGCCCGCCGATGCGCTGGGCGGGGAGTTCATGAACACCCCGCCGGAGTCCGCGGAGCTGGCCTTCCGCACCAGCGCGTACTCGCTGAAGGCCCTGACCGCCGGGCTGCTCGAGCTGCTCGAGCGCGGCGAGCAGGGCGGCGCGGTCGTCGGGCTGGACTTCGACGCCACGGTCGCGTGGCCGATCTACGACTGGATGGGCGTCTCCAAGGCGGCGCTCGAGGCGGTCGCGCGCTACGTGGCCCGCGACGTCGGCCCGCGCGGCGTGCGCGTGAACCTCGTCGCCGCAGGCCCGCTGGAGACGCTCGCCGCCGGCGGCATCCCCGGCTTCGACCAGCTCGCCGAGGCGTGGCGCACCCAGGCCCCACTGGGCTGGGACACGGCCGATCCCGGTCCGGTGGCGGCCACCGTGTGCTTTCTGCTGTCACCTGCCGCGCGCGCCATCACCGGCGAGATCCTCCACGTCGACGGTGGCTTCCACGCCATGGGGACGGCGGTATGAGCGGCGGTCCGATGCTGCTCACCGGTGCGACGGGCTTCGTCGGGATGGAGCTGCTCGCCCGCGTCCTCGAGCACACCGACCGCGAGGTGATCGCGCTGGTGCGCGCGGACGACGACGAGGCGGCGCAGGCCCGTCTCGACGCGATGCTCGTGACGCTGCTGGCGCCGGGAGAGCGCCCCGCTGCCGGGCGCGTGCGCGCGGTGGCCGCCGACCTCGAGCAGCCCGGCCTCGGGCTCGCGCCGGCGGCACGCGACCGCGTGGCCGGGCAGGCCGAGGCCATCGTGCACTGCGCCGCGTCGATCAGCTTCTCGCTGCCGCTGGACGAAGCCCGGCAGGTCAACGTCGACGGCACCCGCGAGGTCCTGCGCCTCGCCGAGGAGACCGCGACCCGCGGGACGCTGGAGCGCGTCGTGCACGTCTCCACGGCGTACGTCGCCGGCGAGCGCGAGGGCCGTGTGCGCGAACGTCAGGGCGACGTCGGCCAGGGCTTTCGCAACACCTACGAGCGCACGAAGCTCGAGGCCGAGGGTCTGGTGCACGAGAGCGGCCTGCCCGTCGCGATCCTGCGTCCGAGCATCGTCGTGGGCGACAGCGTCACCGGATGGACCCCGGCGTTCAACGTCATCTACTGGCCCCTGCAGGCCTTCGCGCGGGGGCTGCTGTCCACCCTCCCGTCCGATCCCGACGGCCGCGTGGACATCGTGCCCGTCGACGTCGTCGCCGACGCGCTGCTGGCCCTGCTGGAGGGCCCGCTGCGCCGCGGTGCCTTCCATGCCGTCGCCGGTGACGGCGCGCCCACGTGCGCGACGCTCGCGCGCATGGCCGCCGAGGCCTTCGGCGTTCCCACCCCGGAGTTCGTCGCCCCCGGGGAGGACCCCGCGGCCGAGGAGATGGCCGGGGTCATGCTGCCGTACTTCCGCGTGCGCTGCGTGTTCGATGCCCTGCGCGGGCGCGCGCTCGGGGCGTGCCCGCCGCCGCTGGCCGACTACTTCCCGGCGCTCATGCGCTACGCCGACGATGCGCGCTGGGGAAAGAAATCAACGCCGCGCTGGGCGCCCGCCGGCGAAGAGCTCACGCCGGCCGGCTGATGGCTCCCACCCTCTCCGCGCTGGACGGGTCCTTTCTGCGGTTGGAGTCCGAGCAGGCGCACATGCACGTCGGATGGAGTGCCACCTTCGCCGCGCCGGGCGATCGCGAGCGCCCCACGCTGCAGGCGCTGCGCGATCGGGCGGCGGGCCGGCTGCACGATGTCCCGTGGTGCCGGTGGCTGCTGGCCGGCGCCCCGCTGGGTCTCTCCGAGCCGCGCTGGGTCGATGACCCCGACTTCGATCTCGCCGCACACGTGGTGGCGCTCACCGGGCCCGACGAGCGCGTCAGCCCCGAGCGCTTCAGGGCGCTGCGCGACGCGGTGCTCTCCGAGCCGCTGGACCACTCGCGGCCGCTGTGGCAGATCCTCCTCGTTCCCTGCCTGCAGGACGGCCGCATCGGGATGGTGGGCAAGATCCACCACGCGCTGGTGGACGGGATCGCCGCCCTGCAGATCGTCCGGCTGGTCGTCGACGACGATCGCGACGCCGCCGCTCGCGCTCCCGAAGAATGGCGGCCCGAGCGCCGCCCGGGGCCCGCGGGCTGGGCGCTCGACGGGCTCATGCGCACGGCGAGCGACGGCGTGGGCGC
>JACCQW010000098.1 GCA_013813955.1 Solirubrobacterales bacterium | reverse complement strand
GTACGCCAAGGACCGCCGCCAGTTCGGCCGCGCGATCGTGGAGAATCAGGCGATCGCGTTCGCGCTGGCCGACATGAAGCTCGAGATCGACGCCGCGCGGCTGCTCGTCTGGCGCGCCTCGTGGATGGGGCGCACCGGCCGGACGTTCACCGCAGCGGAGGGCTCGATGAGCAAGCTCAAGGCCGGCGAGGTCGCCGTCTGGGCGACCGAGCGCGCGATGCAGATCCTCGGCGGCAACGGCTACACGCGCGAGTACCCCGTGGAGCGCTGGCACCGCGACGCCAAGATCTACACGATCTTCGAGGGCACTTCGGAGATCCAGCGCCTGGTGATCGCGCGGGCGATCTCCGGCGTCCAGGTCCCGTAGCGATGCCGGCCCCCGTCATCGAGCACGCCGAGCTGCGCCTGCACGGCCACCGCGTCAGCTACCGCACCGGCGGCCAGGGCCCGCTGCTCGTACTCGTGCACGGCATCACGAACTCCTCGTCGAGCTGGGCCCCCGTGCTGCCGCTGCTGGCCGAGCACTTCACGATCCTCGCGCCCGACCTCCCCGGCCACGGCGCGTCGGACAAGCCGCGCGGCGACTACTCGCTGGGAGCCCACGCGTGCGTCGTGCGCGATCTCATGGTCGCCCTCGGCCACGAGCGGGGCACGATCGTCGGGCACTCGCTGGGCGGCGGGATCACGATGCAGCTCTCCTACCAGTTCCCCGAGCGCGTCGAGCGCCTCGTGCTGTGCTCCAGCGGCGGGCTCGGCCAGGAGGTCAGCCTGCTGCTGCGCGCCGTCGCGCTGCCCGCGGCGGAGTACGTGCTGCCGCTGCTGGCCTCCGGCCCCTTGCTGAACACGGGCCGCGCGATCGGGCGCGCGCTCGGACGCGTCGGGCTGTTCACCGGATCGGACGTCGCCGAGATGGCCGCCGGGTTCGCGTCGCTGCGCGACGCGCAGACCCAGCGCGCGTTCGTGCACACCGCGCGCGCGGTGATCGACCTGCAGGGCCAGCGCGTGAGCGCGACGAACAAGCTCTACCTCGCCCAGGCGGTGCCCACGCTGCTGCTGTGGGGGGAGCGCGACCCGATCATCCCCGCCGAGCACGGCGTCCGCGCCCATGCGCTCATGCCGGGCAGCCGGCTGGAGATCTTCGACGACGCCGGGCACTTCCCCCATCACGACGATCCGGTCGCCTTCGCCCACGCCCTGCGCGACTTCGTCGCGGAGACCGAGCCCGCCGACGTCGACGCCGACCAGATGCGCGACCTCGTCGTCGCGCACTCCGCCGCCACCGCGGCGACCGCGGTCTAGGCCGCGTCGGACCCCGAGGCCAGCGGCGCAGGCGCTCCAGCGCGGCCTGAACGCGAGCGGTGTCCGGGCGGCCGCGTTCATCACGCCAGGATGATCCAAACCGTTCGCCGTTCATTGACACCGCCGCGCGGGCAGGATCTGATTGCCCACTATGGATCCCGTGGCCCCCCACTTCGAGCTCACCGAGGAGAGTCCCGACGCCCGCACCCACGTCATCAACGTGCGCGGCGAGATCCACGTGTCCACCGCGCAGCTGTTCTCCGAGCGCCTCACGGGGGCCATCGCCACGGGCAAGACCGCGTTCGTGCTCGACCTCACCGGGGTCGAGTACATCGACTCGACCGGCCTCAGCGTCCTGCTCAACGGGCTGCGCCGCGTCACGCGCCAGCGCGGCCGCCTGGCGCTCGTGTGCGCCAACCCGACGGTGCTGCGCCTGTTCGAGATCACGCGTTTGGACTCGACGTTCGACATCTTCGCCGAGCGCGCGCCCGCGCTCGCACACGCTCAGTCCGGCGCGGACGGCAGCTCTGGCGGCGCCCCGTAGGCCACCAGGCATTCCGGCAACGTCACCGACCCGTCCTCGCGCTGGCCGTTCTCCAGCAGCGCGACGATCGTGCGCCCGACCGCCACGGCGGTCCCGTTGAGCGTGTGCAGGACCTGTGGCCTGTCACCTTCGGCGCGCATGCGGATCTCCAGCCGCCGGGCCTGGAAGTCGGTCGTGTTCGAGCAGGAGGTCAGCTCGCGGAAGGCGCCCTGGCCGGGCAGCCACGCCTCGCAGTCGTACTTCTTGGCCGCGCTCGCGCCGAGGTCGCCGGCGGCGATGTTCACCACGCGATACGGGATGTCCAGAGCGCTGAGGATCTCCTCCTCGACGCCCAGGATGCGCTCGTGCTCGCCGGGGCTCGCGCCGGGCTCCACGAAGCTGAACATCTCGACCTTGTCGAACTGGTGCACGCGGAAGATGCCGCGCGTGTCGCGGCCAGCGGCCCCCGCCTCGCGGCGGAAGCACGGCGAGAAGCCGGCGTAGCGCACCGGCAGCTGGGCGGCGTCGAGGATCTCGCCGGCGTGCAACGAGGCCAGCGCGACCTCGCTCGTGCCCACCAGGTACAGGTCGTCGGCGGGCAGGTGGTAGATCTGCTGCTCGGTGTCGGGCAAGAAGCCGGTCCCGTACAGCGCCTCCTCGCGCACCAGCACGGGCGGGATGACCGGCTCGAAGCCGTGGCCGCGCACCGTCTCCAGCGCCCAGCGCACGAGCGCCAGCTCGAGCATCACGAGATCGCCACGCAGGTAGGCGAAGCGCGCGCCCGACAGGCGCGTGCCGCGCTCCATGTCGATGCGCTCGCCGGCCAGCTCGAGGTGGTCGCGCGCGGGCGCGAGGTCGCTGCGGGGCTTGCCGACCTCGCGCAGCGTCTCGTCGCCGCCCGCCGGCGCGGCCGGGTCGGGCAGGTTGGGCAGCGTGCGCAGGAGCACCTGCAGCTCTGCCTCGGCCTCGCGCGCGCGCTCGGCGAGCGCCTTGACCTCGCCGGAGAGCTCCTTCAGC
>JACCQW010000090.1 GCA_013813955.1 Solirubrobacterales bacterium | reverse complement strand
CACCAGCTCACGCGCGACGACCTCATCACGATCCTCACCGAGCCGCGCAACGCGCTCGTCAAGCAGTTCCAGCGCTTCTTCAGTTTCGACGGCATCGAGCTCGTCTTCTCCGACGACGCGCTCGTGTCGGTCGCCGACAAGGCCCTGGCGCGCGAGACCGGCGCGCGCGGCCTGCGCTCGATCATCGAGGAGACCCTCCTGGAGGTGCAGTTCGAGCTGCCCTCGCGCCGCGACGTGAAGAAGTGCGTGGTGACCAAGGAGACGATCGACAAGGGCCTGTCCCCGACGCTCGTCACCGAGGCCGCTCCCGACGAGCGGCCCGACCAGCAGGCCGAGTCGGCCTGATCCAGCTCGCCCATGCCCCGCCTGACCCGGGTCCGCACCGTGCCGTGGGCGATCCTGCTCGAGCTCGGGATCACCGTGCGCGACGCGTGGAAGAAGCTGACGCACGGCGAGCGCGAGCACCTGATGAGCCTCGTCAGGAAGTCCCAGGGGCGCCCGGGCAACCTGAGCGCGCGCGAGCGTGACGACATCAAGCGGCTCGTTCGCAAGATGGAGCCCGCCGCCCTCGGGCGCAGCCTCGCCCCGTTGGGGCGCAAGGCGCGCGGTCGCCGGCGCTGATCAGCGCGGCCGGCGCGCGACGATCCGCAGGTACTCGGAGTCGTAGGCGACGCTGCCGTCCGTGGCGACGTTGAGCTCGCGCACGAGCGCCTCGAGCTCGTCGATCATCGCGACGTAGGCCTGGGGCTCGAGCAGCGCCCGTGCGGCCACGAGGGCGCCGACGGAGGACTCGATCTCCTCGCGCGCGCCGGGCAGCGACGGGAAGACCCAGCGCACGTTCCCGCGGACGACCTCGACGTCGGCGGTGTGCGGCGCGAGGCGGGCGCGGGCGGTCGGCTCGTCGCCCCACAGCGACGGGTCGGGCGGGGGGTCCTCCGTCGCCGGGAGGTGGGCGCCGATCGTCCGGCGGAAGCGGCCGGTGGCACCCTCGGGCGTCCACGCGGTCAACCCGACGACGCCGCCCGGGCGCGCGACCCCGAAGGCCTCGGCGATCGCGATCTCCGGCCGCGGGGCGAAGATCAGGCCGAACACCGAGGTCACCACGTCGAACGACGCGTCGGCGAACGGGAGCGCCTCGGCATCGGCCTCGACCCACTGCACCGCGGCGCCGGCCGCCTGGGTGCGCGCGCGCCCGAGCTCGATCAGGGCGGGCGTGAGATCCGAGGCGACCACCTCGGCGCCCGCTGCCGCCGCGGCCAGCGCGACGTTGCCGTTGCCCGCGGCGACATCCAGGATCCGGTCGCCGGGCGCGACCGCGCAGGCGGCGACCAGCTCCGCGGCCGCGGCCTCGAAATGGCGCGCGACGGCGGAGTAGTCGCCCAGCGCCCACATCTCCCGCTGGCGCTCCTTGTGGGCGACGGGGTCGCCGGTCATCGCGCAGATCGCTCCATAGACTCCGGATCATGGCCGACCTGCAGGACCGCAAGCGCTTTGAGCCCTCCGAGGTCGAGCCCCGGATCGTGCGGCGCTGGCTCGATTCGGGCCTCGTGCACCCCGAGCCGCATGGGACCGCGGCGGAGAACTACTCGATCGCCGTCCCGCCCCCGAACGTCACCGGGGTCCTGCACATGGGGCACGCGCTCAACGGCGCGATCCAGGACGTCCTCATCCGCACCAACCGGATGCGCGGGCGCCGGGCGAAGTGGATCCTCGGCACCGACCACGCCGGCATCGCGACGCAGCGCCAGGTCGAGAAGCAGCTCGCCGAGCAGGGAACCACGCGCGAGGAGCTGGGCCGCGAGGCCTTCGCCGAGCGCGTCTGGGCCTGGCGCGCGGACTACGGCGGGCAGATCATCGAGCAGTTCAAGCGCCTCGGCGCGACGCTGGACTACGACGACGAGCGCTTCACCATGGACGAGCGCTACGTCCGGGCGGTGCTGAAGGTCTTCGTCGACCTCCACGACGACGGCCTGATCTACCGCGACAACTACATGGTCAACTGGGACCCGGGCCTGCGCTCGGCGATCTCCGATCTCGAGGTCGAAGAGCGCGAGGGCGTCGAGGACACGCTGTACTCGATCGCCTATCCGCTGGCCTCGGGCGAGGGCGAGGTCGTCGTGGCCACCGTGCGCCCGGAGACGATGCTGGCGGACACCGCGGTGGCCGTGCACCCGGGTGACGAGCGCTACACCCACCTCGTCGGCCAGGAGCTGGTGCTGCCGCTGGTGGGGCGCCGCCTGCGGGTCATCGCCGACGAGTACGTCAGGACCGAATTCGGCACCGGCTGTCTGAAGATCACCCCCGGCCACGATCCCAACGACTTCGAGATCGGGCGCAGGCACGGACTGGAGGAGATCGGCGTGATCGGGGAGGACGGCCTGATGACCGCCGCGGCGGGCGAGCGCTATGCCGGGCTGACCGTCGCGGTGGCCCAGGAGCGCGTTGTGGCCGACCTGACCGAGCAAGGGCTCATCCGCGCCGCCGAGCCCTACGTGCACACCGTGCCCTTCAGCCAGCGCTCGGGCGAACGGGTGCAGCCGCTCATCTCGCTGCAGTGGTTCATGCGCATGGACGAGCTGGCCGGCCCCGCGATCGAGGCGGTGCGCTCCGGGCGCGTGCGGATCCACCCCGCCTCGCAGTCGCGACGCTACCTCGAGTGGCTGCAGGACATCCGGCCGTGGTGCATCTCGCGGCAGCTGTGGTGGGGCCATCAGATCCCGGTCTGGCATCGCGGCGAGGAGCGCCACGTGGGCATGGAGGCGCCCGCGGGCGAGGGCTGGGAGCGCGAGGCCGACGTGCTGGACACGTGGTTCAGCTCCGGGCTGTGGCCGTTCGCGACGCTGGGCTGGCCCGAGCAGACGCCCGAGCTGCGCGCGTTCTATCCCACCGACGTGCTCTCCACCGCGCGCGACATCCTCTTCCTGTGGGTCGCGCGCATGGTCATGCTCGGCTTGCGCTTCGCGGGCGACGTGCCGTTCACCGACGTGTACGTGCACTCGGTCATCCAGGCCCCCGACGGGCGGCGCATGAGCAAGTCGCTGGGCACGGGGGTCGACCCGCTGGACGAGATCGACGCCCACGGCGCCGACGCCGTGCGCTTCGGCCTGCTCGCCATGTCCTCCAGCCAGGACGTCCGCTACAGCCCCGAGAAGATCCAGCAGGGGCAGGCGCTGGCCAACAAGCTCTACAACGCGACGCGCTTCGTGCTCACCAACCTCGGGCGATTCGGGATCCAGGTGGGTGCCGAGGCCGACGACGGCGTGACGCCCCAGGCGCGGCCGCGCACGGTCGAGGATCGCTGGATCCTTTCGCGCCTGCAGGCCGCGAAGGCGGCGATGGCCGCCCGCGTCGACGGCTTCGACTTCTCCAAGGCCGCGCTCGGGCTCTATGACTTCGTCTACGGCGAGCTGTGCGACTGGTACCTGGAGCTCGTCAAGCCGCGGCTGGGCGAGGAGGCCGATCCCGAGGACCGCGCCGCGCTCGGCGCCACGCTGCTGCACGTGCTGCGCGAGACGGTCGCCATCGCGCACCCCGTGATCCCGTTCGTCACCGAGGATCTGTGGGAGCACCTGGCCGGTCCTGCCGAGGGCGGATCGAACCCACCCCTGCTGGCCACCAGCCGGCTGCCCGAGGTCGACGAAGCGCTGCGCGATCCGGCGGCCGAGGCGCAGGTCGGGCGCGCCATAGAGGCGATCAGGGCCCTGCGCACCTGGCGCGACTCGGTCGGTGTGAAGGCCGGCGCGGTCGTGCCCGGCCGGCTGCAGGCCGAGGGCTACGAGGCCGTGTCCGCGCGGATCGCCGACCTCGCGCGCTTCGAGCTCGACGGCGCGAGCGGGGCCGGGCAGGTCGTGGCCACGGTGGCGATCCCCGGCGGCACGGTGGGCGTGCTGGCCTCCGACGCGGTCGACCTCGGCGCGGCCGAGCGCCGCCTGGAGCGCCAGCGCGAGGACCTGCGCCGGGAGATCGCCCGGGCGGAGGGCAGGCTGGGCAACGAGGGCTTCGTCGCCAAGGCCCCGGCGCCGGTCGTCGAGGCCGAGCGCACCAAGCTGGAGCGCCTGCGGGCCGACCTGAGCGCCCTGTGATGGCGCACCCGGCCATCCACGGCGCGACCGGAGGATGGACGGCGGCCGACGCCGAGCGCTGGCTGGTTTCGCTCGAGCCCTTCGGGATGCGCTTCCGGCTGGACCGGATGCGCCTGCTGATGACGGCGCTGGGGTCCCCGCAGCGGTCCTTCGCGGCGATCCACGTCGTCGGCACGAACGGCAAGTCCTCGACCGTGCGCATGACCGCCGCGATCCTGGAGGCCCATGGCGTGCGCACCGGCGCCTACCTCTCACCGCACCTCGTCTCCTTCGCCGAGCGCATACGCGTGGGCGGACAGGACATCTCCGGCGCGCGCTTCGCCGCGGCGGCCGCGCGCGCGCACCGGGCGGCAGCCGTCGTCGACCGGGAGCTGCCCGCCGGCGACCGCGTGACCCAGTTCGAGGC
>JACCQW010000071.1 GCA_013813955.1 Solirubrobacterales bacterium | reverse complement strand
GTGCGGCGGTTCGCCGAAGCCATCGGATGGCCGCTGCTCGCCGATCCGCTGCACGGTGGCCGCGGCGGGCCCGCGGCGGTCGCGAGCTATGACGCGTTGCTGCGCGACGGCGCGTTCCGCGCGGGCCATCGCCCGGACGTCGTCGTGCGCATCGGCGACCTGCCCACGTCCAAGCCCCTGCGCCGGTGGCTGGCCGGCCTGCACGACGTCGAGCAGATCGCGTTCGACCCCAGCGGTGTCTGGCACGACCCCGACGGCGTGGTGTCGGCGGTGCTCCACGGGCATCCGCCCGCGGTACTCGGCGCGGTCGATCGCGGAGCGCTGTCCGGCGACCCCGAGGAGCCCTGGGGCCCCGCGCACGCGCTGCAGCCGGCGGACCCCGCCTGGCTGGCCGGCTGGCGCGCGGCCGACGACCGCGCGCAGGCGGCGATCGAGTCGGTGCTCGGCGATGCGCTGTCCGAGCCACGCGTGGCCCGCGAGCTGGGCACGCGCCTGCGCGCCGACACCACCGTGTTCGTCGCCTCTTCGATGCCCATCCGCGACGTGGAGACGTTCTGGCCCGCGCGCGAGGACGGGCCGCGGGTGTTGGCCAACCGCGGCGCGAACGGCATCGACGGCACCGTCTCCGCCGCGTTCGGCGCGGCGGCGGTCGAGGGGGGCGGGCCCGTCGTGCTGCTCATCGGCGACGTAGCGCTGGCCCATGACATCGGCGGGCTGCTGGCCGCCCGGCGCCTCGGCCTGGCGCTGACGATCGTGCTGCTCAACAACGATGGCGGCGGAATCTTCGAGTTCCTCCCGGTGTCCTGCGAGCGCGACGCCTTCGAGGAGCATGTCGCCACGCCGCACGGCCTGGACTTCACGCACGCCGCGGCGCTCTACGGCTGCGCGTACGTGCGCCCGGACACGCTCGACGGCCTCCGCGCCGCGCTCGACGCGGCCATCACCCGGGACGACGTGACGCTGATCGAGGTGCGCACCGACCGGGCCGAGAACCTCGCGCTGCACCGCCGGGTCAACGACGAGGTCGCACCACGCACCTGCACATGAGCAGCTCATGGATGCACATGTGCATGTGCAGGGCGCTCAGCCGGCGAGAACAGGCAGCAGCGCTGCGAGCTTGACCTCGGTCTCGGCCAGCTCGGTGCCCGGGTCGGAGTCGCGCACGACACCGACGCCTGCGTAGCAGCGCGCGAGCGCGCCGTCGAGCAGTGCGCAGCGCAGCGCGACGCAGAACTCACCGTCCTCGTTGGTGTCCGTCCAGCCGACGGGTCCCGCGTACCAGCCGCGGTCCAGGCCCTCCAGGGCCGGGATGAGCGGCTCGGCGGTGGCGAACGGCTCGCCCCCGACCGCCGGCGTCGGGTGCAGCAGCCCGGCCAGTTCCACCACGCTCACCGGGGCCGCGAGCTGGGCGCGGATCGGTGTCGCGAGGTGCTGGATGTTGGCCATGCGCACGACCGTCGGCTCCTCGGCGGCGGTCACCCAGACGCTGCGATCGCGCAGGGCGCGCACGATCCGGCGGGTCACGATCGCCTGCTCCTCGCGGTCCTTGTCGGAGCGCAGCAGCTGCTCGCCGAGGTGGTCGTCGACCGCCGGATCGGCACTGCGCCGCGTGGAGCCCGCGAGCGCGAGGGTCCCCGCGCGCAGCCCGTCGCGCCGCACGAGCAGCTCGGGGCTGGCCGCCACGAATGCGCTCTTGCCGCGCCCGACGGCGAGGACGTAGCAGGAGGGGAACGCGTCGCGCAGCACCCCGAGCACCGCCGCCGCGTCGTGCGGCGCCGGAGCGTGGACCTGCACCTCGCGGGCCAGCACGAGCTTCTCCAGCGCGCCCGCGCGGATACGCTCGACGCCGCGGGCGACCGCGTGCTCGTAGTGCTCGGGCGGCATCGCGCTGGCGATCTCGAAGCGCCCGGTCGGCGCGGGGTCCAGCAGCGGCAACGCCACGTCACGCAGATGCGCGGCGCGGCCCTCCAGGCGGGCGAGGAGCTGCGCGGGGTCGTCATCGGGCCGGGCGAGCGCGGTCAGCGTGAGGCGCACGTCGTCGCCGCGGCGCGCGAGCGCCACCTCGGGCGCGACGAGGTCGCCGGAGCCGAAGCCCCGCCAGTGGCGCGCAGCGCCGC
>JACCQW010000053.1 GCA_013813955.1 Solirubrobacterales bacterium | reverse complement strand
TCCGTGTGCAGGGCGTGCAGCAGCTCCACGCGCTCGGCGACCTCGCGCTCGAGCTCCGGCGGGCCGAGCACGCGCGCGTGCTCGCCGAGCTGCAGCACCCAGGCGACGAGCTGGCGGCGGTCGGCGTAGGGGGTCAAGAAGACGATCTCGCCGTCGCGATGGTCCGGTCCGCCCTCGCGGACCTCGCCGAAGCGCCCGAAGTGGCGCTCGACCTGCCAGGCGATCCGCTCGGAGACGAGGATCTCGGCGGTGTCCAGCGCCTCGCCGAACTGCCAGTCGGCCCGGTTGGCGTACGCGCGCGGGTCGAAGCTGGCGGGTCGGCCCTTGAAGTCGTGCTCGGCCTTGCTCGCGTAGGCGACCTTCCCGCGGATGCGCGAGAGGCGGAAGACGCGCAGCGCGCCGCGCTCGTGCGAATGGCCCAGCACGTAGAACTGCCCGCCCTGGTAGAGCAGGTGGTAGGGGTCGACCTTGCGCGTGCCGGTCTCGTCGCGGGCCATCGTGTAGTAGTCGAACGTGATCGTCTTGTGGCGGAAGATCGCCGTCTCGACCTTGGCCAGGCGCTGGGAGAGGTCGTGGCCCCCGGCCGACGCCGTGATGCCCAGCCCGACGGACCGCTGTCCGGGTGCGCGCAGCGGGTTGGCGCGCCCCCAGGAGATCTGCTGCAGGGCCAGGCGCAGCGGCTCGGCGTAGGCGAACTCGCCGTCGAGCAGCGACAGCGCGGTCTGCAGCGCGGCCAGCTCGGCATCCGAGAAGGCGATCGCCGACAGGTGGAAGTTCTCGGGGCGCAGCGAGTAGTTCTCCTGCTCGGCCACGCCGTCGGCGGGTCGCTCGACCGTGAGCACGATCCCCAGGGAGTCCAGCTCGGAGCGATCGGCGTAGAAGCGCCGGGCGAAGGCGTCCTCGTTCATGCCGCTGTAGCCCTCCACGTCGCGGCGGATCTCCAGCGCCGTGACCGGGCGGCGCTCGGCCATCAGGTAGGAGATCAGCGAAAGCTGGCGGATGAGCTTTTCCGTGTCCTTGGCCATGCCGGACACGATACGGCCGCGTGCCGTACCCGCGGCCGGGACGCCCCGCTCTTTGCGGAGTTTTCAGGCCGCTTCGCGTTCGCCCTGCGCGGTGGCTGCGAAGTACGCCCCCGACCCGATCGCGCGGTCGAAGCGCGACCACTGCTCCCCGGACGGGAGCTCCTTCTCCAGGCGGTCGAACGAGCCCAGCCGGCCGCCGAGGTTGTCGAGGAAGTGCACGAGCGTGGCCTCGCGCGTGCACGGGACCACCGGACTGCCGTGCTCCAGGCTGCCGTGGTGGCTGAGGATGATGTGCAGGACGGCCTCGGCCGTGTGCGGGTCGAAGCCGTCGAGCTCCTCGATGGCGCGGCGCACGCGGTAGTAGCCCAGCGGGATCTCGCCCTGCAGCTTGCCGGCGTCGGTCATGTCGATGCCGGCGCCGTCGATCGCGTAGGCCTCGAGCTTGCCGATGTCGTGCAGCAGCGCCCCGGCGACGGCGACGTCGCGGTCGATCCCGGGGAACGTCGCGCTGATCGCGCTGACCCCCTGGGCGACCGACAGGGAGTGCTCGAGCAGCCCGTGGCGGTAGGCCTGGTGGTAGTGCTTGGCGGCCGGGGCGGCGTGATACTGCGCCCAGGTCGGCGAGTCCGCGCCGAAGATCGTGTCCAGCAGCGCGCGCAGGTCGGGGTTCTGGACCGTGGCCAGCAGCGCGCGCAGGTCGGCCTCCATCTGGTCGGCCGAGCGCGGCGGCCCGTCGAGCAGGTCGGCCTCGGCGAACGTGCCCGGCTCGGCGGCGCGCACGGCGCGCAGCTTCAGCTCGGCGCCGTAGCGCGCGCTGACCTGGAAGCGGCCGGTGACGTGCACCACGCTGCCCGGGCAGGCGACCGGGGCGACCTCGGCGACGCCGTCCCACACGTTGGCCGGGACGCTGCCGGTCCGGTCGCCGAGCGTGAGGCGCAGGTACTGCCCGCCGTCGCGCTTGGTGCGCGTCTCGGCCTCGCGGACGACCAGCACCTGGTCCACCTGGGCCCCGTCCTGCAGCTCTCGCACGAACATGATCGACACAGTGGCAACGGTCGCGGACGGATAGCCTCGCCTGACAGATGGGCTCGACCGCGCTGATCACCGGCGGCACCGGCGGGCTCGGCGTCGCCGTCACCGAGGCCTTCCTGAAGGCCGGCTGGCGCGTCGTCGTGCCGGTCTTCCACGACGCCGGGCGCGACCGCCTCGCGCCCCACGAGCGCCTCGTGCTGCACGGCGGCGCCGACCTGATGGACGAGGGGTCCGTGCGCGAGGTCGTGACCCTCGCCGCGGAGGATGGCGGCGCGCCGCTGCGCGCAGTGGCCAACCTCGTCGGCGGCTTCGCGATCGGCGAGCGCGTGCACGCGACGCCGATCGAGGAGTTCGAGGCGCAGTTCCGCCTCAACCTGCGCCCCACCTACCTCGTCTGCCGGGCCGCGCTGCCCGCGCTGATGGCCGCGGGCGGCGGCGCGATCGCGTGCGTCTCCACGCGCGCGGCGCTGCGCCCGTTCTCCGGCGCCGCCGGCTACATCGCCTCCAAGGCCGCCGTGCTCGCCTTCGTCGACGCGCTGGCCACGGAGTACCGCGACGACGGCGTGCGCGCCAACGCGGTCCTGCCCAGCGTGATCGACACCCCGGCCAACCGAGAGGCGATGCCCGATGCCGACCACGACCGCTGGGTCGCGCCCGCGCAGATCGCCGACGTCGTGCGCTACCTGTGCTCGGAGGAGGCCGGCGCGGTCAGCGGCGCGCACGTGCCGGTGTACGGGCGGGCGTAGTCAGCCCCCGTAGAAGGCGATCGTGCGGTCGGCGAGCGCGCGGGTGTCGCGCTCGTTGCTCACCGCGTTGACGACGACGGCCACCCCGGGGATCAGGCGCCCGGCCAGCCGGTTGGCGGCCCGGCGCCCGACGAAGCTCGCGAGCTTGCGCACGAGCGCCTCGTCCTTGGACATTCGCTTGTCCGCGTAGGCCGCGGCGATCGGGCGTCCGGCGCCGTCCAGCGCCGCGCGGGCCTCGACGGGATCGGCGTAGATCTCCTGCAGGACGAGCAGCTCGGCGGGGCGCATCGGGTCGTGCGGGTCATAGCCGTAGGCGGCGGCGATGAAGAAGACCATCCGCGACTGGATCCAGGCCAGGGCGGCGAGGTCGGGGATGATCGTCAGCGCGCCGCCCAGTCCGGTCGCCGCGCCGCCCACGCGGGCGAAGGTGGCATGGCGCTTCTTGGCCATCCGCGCGAGGTCGGCGGCGTCGTGGGCGTAGCGTGAGCGCTTGGCCGCGAGCCACGCCGCAGCGGCCGGCGCGTGATGTTCGCCGGCGGCCAGCGCGATCGTCTCGGGTGCGCGCAGCGGGTCGGCGCGCAGGCGCGCGATCAGCCCCTCGGGGACGGGCGGTCGATGCTCGTCGTGGGGCTCGGCGGCGGCCATGGGAGGTGCATGATGGCGGCCGGCCCGTCCTGGCGACGGGCGATGATGTGTGTCATGCAGCCGCTGTTCGAGCATCGGCTGGAGATCGCCGGCTTCCGCACGCACGCCCTGGAGCTCGAGGGCGACGGCCCGCCGCTGCTGCTCCTGCACGGCTTCGCGGACTCCGCGGACACGTGGCGGCTGGCGCTGGATCGCCTCGGGCGCCGCGACCGGCGCGCGCTCGCGCTCGACC
>JACCQW010000038.1 GCA_013813955.1 Solirubrobacterales bacterium | reverse complement strand
GCCGCGTCCAGCGCCCGGCACAGCTCGCGCGGCAGGTCGCGCCGCAGCCGCGCCAGCGGCGTCAGGCGCATGCCGACCCGGCGGGCCGTCGCCGCGGCGTTGCCCGCGCGCACGGGGTTGATCCCCGCCAGTGCCTCGTAGAGCACGAGGCCGAGCGCGTAGGTGTCGACCGCGCCGGTGATGCGCTCCCCGCGCGCCTGCTCGGGGGCCATGTAGGCCAGCGTGCCCATGATGTCGCCGGTGCGGGTGAGCGCGTCGCCGTCGGCCAGGCGCGCGATCCCGAAGTCTGTCAGCTTGGCGATGCCGTCGCCCGCCTCGGGACGGTCGGGGCAGATGACGTTGGCCGGCTTGACGTCGCGGTGGATGACCCCGCGGGCGTGGGCGTGCTCGAGCGCGCCGCACAGCGTCACCCCGATGCGCAGCGCGTCGCGGTCCGACAGCTCACCGGCGCGCAACAGCTCGGCCAGCGTGCGTCCGCGCACCAGCTCGGAGACCAGGTACACGGCCTCGCCGTCGCGCCCGGCCTCGTACAGGCCGACGATCGCAGGGTGCGACAGCCGCGCCGCAGCGATCGCCTCGCGCTCGGCGCGCACGTCGAGATCGCCGTCGACGACGATGCGCTTGACCGCCACCTCGCGCTCCAGATGCTCGTCGAGCGCGCGGTGCACGACGCCCATGCCGCCCGCTCCCAGCCGCTCCGCCAGGCGGTAGCGGGCGAGCACGAGCTCGCCCGCGTGGGCAGCGGAAGCGGGCGTGTGGGCGTGTGGCACCGGCTCGTGTTTCGGGGTGCTCAGGGGGCCTCCTTGCTCGCCGCGTGCGCCAAAGCGCCTGCTGACCGCAAAGTTGCAGCGTGCGCTGGCGCCGCTGCTGAGGTCATACTGACCCATCCGCGAATTCGCCAAGGAGCGCACCCCTGCCGTCCTTCGACGATGACGAGCCCCGCACGACGCGGACAAGGCCGCGGCGTCCCGCGGCCCCGTCCGGCCCGTCGGGCACCGACGCCCAGCAGCTCATGGCCCGCCGCGCCGTCGCGGCGGGCGTCACGCTGCTGTTCGTCATCCTCCTGGTCGTCGGCGTGCGCGGGTGCCTGGACAGCCGCCAGGAGCAGGCGCTGAAGGACTACAACCGCGACGTCTCCGGCGTCGTGCAGAAGGCCAACGAGAACGCGGCCGCGTTCTTCGAGGGGCTGACCGCGGGCGGCGCCTCCTCGACCGACCTGCAGACCCAGGTCAACCAGCTGCGCGTCCGCGCCGAGGGCCAGACCCGCCAGGCGCGCGACTTCGACGTGCCGGGCGAGATGGAGGAGGCGCACGACAACCTGCTGCTGGCGCTCACCCTCGTGGAGGGCGCGATCGGCGAGGTGGCCGAGCGACTGCCCGGTGCACTGGCCTCCGACGCCAACGCGGCCGAGGAGGCGGTCACGCAGATCGCGGGCCAGATGCAGGCCTTCACCGCGGCCGACGTCGTCTACTCCCAGCGCACGGCCGCGCTCATCCAACAGGTGCTCGACGAGAAGGAGATCGGCGGCCAGACGATCCAGGCCAGCACGTTCCAGCAGAACCTCGGGTGGCTGGAGCCCGACACGGTGGCCGGCCGCATCGGCTCGGAGTCCGGCGGCGGCGGTGGCGGTGGCGGCGGTGCGCGCGGGGAGCCGGCCCCCGGCCTGCACGGCCACGGCCTGGTCAGCGTCGCGGTCGGCGAGACCAGCCTGCAGCCCGGCGGTGCGGCCAACCGCATCGGGGCGAGCTCCAGCCTCGCCTTCGAGGTGGCGTTGATCAACCAGGGCGAGAACGAGGAGACCGACGTGCGCGTGCGCGTGCGCGTCAGCGGCGCGGGCGAGCCGATCACCGTCCAGCGCACCGTCGACCAGACCGCCCCGGGCGCCGACGCCACCGTGTCGGTGCCCCTCGGCCAGGCCCCGCCGATCGGCACGCCCGTGACGATCACGGTCCAGGTCCGCCCCGTCCCGGGCGAGAAGAAGACCGACAACAACACCCAGGAGTACACCGCCCTGTTCACCCGGGGTTAGCCCGGTCGCAGCGGCTACGGTTCGTGCCGACATGGACACCGAGCTGACCAACACCGCCGGGATCGTCGCCCTCGCCGCCGCCGCCGTGGCGCTGGCCGCGCTCGTGCTCGCGGTTGCGCTGCTCGTATCGCTGCGGCGGCTGCGCGCCCACCAGCGCGCGGTGATCGGCGAGCAGGGCGAGCAGGACCTCGTCGCCCACGCCGCCGGGTTGGACGAGTCCTTCCGGTCCCTGCACGCCTACGTCAGCGAACTCGCCGAGCGCCTCAACGGCCGCCTGAGCGTGGCCGAGAGCCGGCTGGACGGGTCGATCGCCCACTGCGGGCTGATCCGCTACGACGCCTACAACGAGATGTCGGGGCGCCAGTCGACGTCGATCGCGCTGCTTGACAGCTCGCGCTCGGGGGTCGTGCTCTCCTCGATCCACCATCGCGACCAGGCGCGCCTGTACGCCAAGCAGGTCTCCGACGGCCGCGGCGAGCTGCAGCTCTCGCCCGAGGAGGAGGAGGCCGTCCGCCTCGCGCTGGGCTGATGGCGCTCCCGGTGCGCCTCGGCTACCTGGGGCCCGAGGGGACGTTCTCCGAGGAGGTCGCTCGGGAGGGGCCGACTCCGCTCGACGGCCCCCCCGCCGAGCTCGTCGCCCTCCCGACGGTGCGTGACACCGTGATGGCGGTCCAGGAGCGCCGCGTGGACCGCGCGGTCGTGCCGGTCGAGAACTCCGTCGAGGGAGCGGTCGGCGTCACGCTGGACACCCTGGCCGCCGACGCGCCGGACGTCGCGATCGTCGGCGAGAGCGTGCTGGCCATCTCCCAGTGCCTGATCGCCCGTGAGGCGGTCGCGCTCGAGGCGATCACCCATGTCGTCTCCCACCCCCAGGCCACCGCGCAGTGCGCGCGCTACCTGCGCGAGCACCTCCCCGCGGCCGCGGTGGTCCCGGCCTCCTCGACCGCCGAGGCGGTGCGCATCGTCGTCGCCGAGCCTGCCCCCTGGGCCGCGCTGAGCACGCGCCGCGCCGCCGAGCTGTACGGCGGCGCCGTGCTGGCCGAGTGCGTCGAGGACGAGCCGGGCAACCAGACGCGCTTCCTGTGGATCTCACGCGCGGACGACGCGGCCGGCGCCGATACCGCCCGCGCCCACAAGACCTCGCTGAGCTTCTGGGGCGAAGGCGATGCGAGCCCCGGCTGGCTCGTGCGCTGCCTGTCGGAGTTCGCCTTCCGCGGCGTGAACCTCACGAAGATCGAGTCACGCCCGCTGCGCGGGCGCCTCGGGCACTACCGCTTCTTCGTCGACTGCGCGGGGTCGGCCGGCGAGGGCCCGGTGACCGAGGCGGTGGACGGGCTGCGCAAGCACTGTGACGAGGTTCGTGTGCTCGGCTCCTACCCAGCCGCTGGTTAGACTTTCGCCCAGCGTCATGGCCACCCAGACCACGCCACCGGGCCGAGGGAGGTTCGCGCCCCGTCCGGAGCACCGGCGGCGCGGGCGGGAGTCTGGTCGCGTGCTCGTGCTCAACGCGACCTACGAGCCGATCAACGTGTGCACGGTGCGCCGCGCGGCCGTGCTGCTGCTGAAGGCCAAGGCGGAGATGGTCGAGCACTCCAGCCACGAGCTGCGCTCCGAGCACTCGACCATGAACCGCCCGGTGGTCATCCGCCTGGTCACGTTCGTCCGCGTGCCCCGCGACACGCACCGGCGCAAGATCACGCGCCGCGCGGTCTTCGCACGCGACGGCTGGGCGTGCCAGTACTGCGGCTCGCGCTCCAGCCTGACCGTCGATCACGTCATCCCGCGCTCGAAGGGCGGCCCCTCGACGTGGGAGAACATCGTCGCCTCGTGCGCGCCGTGCAACCGCCGCAAGGGCGACCATCTGCCGGCCAAGGTCGGCATGCATCCCCGCCAGGCACCGCGGGTGCCCAACCCGCAGATCTTCATCCATGTCGCCAGCCCGACGATTCCGCCGGCCTGGCGCCAGTGGCTGCCCGAAGCGGCCTGAGCTGCTACAGCCGGGCGCTCCGGAGCGGGGCGTGGTGGTCAAGCCGCTGGGCGCCTGCGCCGATATGCGCCGCATGGTGAGCTCGAGCAGGTCGGGGAGCCGGACCGCGCTGGCGCTCACCGCAGCGCTGGCGCTCGCGTGGCTGGCCGGCCTGGACTCGCCCCCGGCCGGAGCCGCCGACCCCGGTGCCCGGCCGCGCCCGGCGGGCATCGACCGGCCGGCGCGATCGCGCACGGTGCCCGGGTCACTGCGCAGTGCGCGGCTGCTGCGGCGCCTGAGCGGTGAGCAACACGATGCCCACCGGCGGCTGTACCGCGATGCGCGTCGTGAGATCGGGCGACTGTCGGGGGTCCGGCGCCGTGAGCTGCGCGCGGTGGTCGCGGCGATCGAGTCCATCGCCGCGCGGCGGATGCTCTCCGCAAGCCGGATCAAGCCCGCATTCGAGACGCTGCGGCGCAACCTCGACCACTGGCGGCGGCGGGGCGCACCGCGGCCCGGATCGCGCTTTGAGACCGCCGAAGGCGTCGTCTTTGAGTACTACCCCGGCCGCGGCTTCCAGCTCCAGGCGCTGGCGAGCTGGGGGCGCGTCAACGGGCTGGCGCGCGCCTGCCAGGCCGCCCGCGCGCGGGTTCGCGATGGCGAGCGCGCGGTCGAGGCC
>JACCQW010000008.1 GCA_013813955.1 Solirubrobacterales bacterium | reverse complement strand
GCCGCGGGCTCAGCGGCCACCGGCTCGCCGGCCGGCGCGGGCGCGGCGCCACGCGTGAGGTTCGTGCCGTCGCTCGGATCGAAGAGGTGGACCTTGGCGCCGTCGACCCACAGCCGCGCCGGCCGGCCCTCGAGCACCTCTGACTCGGGGCTCAAGCGCGCCACCGCCCGGCTGCCGCCCGAGCCGGCGCCCGGCGTCTCGGCCAAGCCCGAGTCCCGCGCCAGCTCCGCGAGCTCGTCGGAGCTGACCTCGCCGCCCTCGTAGGAGAAGTACGCGTAGATCTCAGAGCCCATCGACTCGACGACCTCAATGGGGGCCTCGAACTCGACCCCGTCGGGGTGGTTGTCCGGCGCGAGCCCGGCGTCCTCGAAGTCCTCGGGGCGCACGCCGGCGATCACGTCGCCGTCGCGCGCACCCTTGGGCGCGGGCAGATCCGCGAAGGGCAGGTGCACCCGGCCGCCGCTGGCCTTCGCGGCGAAGAAGTTCATCGCCGGCGATCCGATGAAGCCCGCGACGAAGATGTTGGCGGGGCTGTTGTAGAGCTCGCGCGGGGTCCCGACCTGCTGCAGCACGCCGGAGCGCATGACCGCGACGCGGTCGCCGAGCGTCATCGCCTCGGTCTGGTCGTGGGTGACGTAGACGGTCGTCGTGCCGAGCCGCTGCTGGATGCGCGAGACCTCCGTGCGCATCTGCACGCGCAGCTTCGCGTCGAGGTTGGACAGCGGCTCGTCCATCAGGAACACGCTGGGGTCGCGCACGATCGCGCGGCCCATGGCCACCCGCTGGCGCTGGCCGCCCGACAGGTTGGACGGCTTGCGGTCCAGGTGGTCGGTGAGGTCGAGGATCTTGGCCGCCTCCTCGACCTTGCTGTCGATCTCGGCCTTGTCGACCTTCGCGAGCTTGAGCGCGAAGCCCATGTTGTCGCGCACGGTCATGTGCGGGTACAGCGCGTAGTTCTGGAAGACCATCGCGATGTCGCGGTCGCGCGGCGCGCGCTCGTTGACCTTCTGGCCACCGATGTTCAGATCGCCGTCGGAGATGTCCTCCAGCCCCGCGATCATCCGCAGCGCGGTCGACTTCCCGCAGCCCGACGGGCCCACGAGGATCATGAACTCGCCGTCCTTGATCTCGAGGTCCATCGACTTGACGGCCTCGGTGCCGTCGGGGTAGCGCTTGGTGATGCCGTTGAGCGTGATGTCGGCCATTGGGTCTCCTATCCCTTGACGGCGCCGGACGTGAGGCCCGCGACGATCCGGCGCTGGAAGATGAGGACGAAGATGATGATCGGGACGGTCACCAGCACCGCGGCGGCGGCGATGTTGCCGGTGGGCGAGGTGAACTGCGACTCGCCCTGGAAGAACGCGAGCGCCGCGGGCACCGTGCGCGACGCGTCGGAGGACGTCAGCGTGATCGCGAAGACGAAGTCGTTCCACGCGAAGATGAAGACGAGGATCGCCGCGGTGAACACGCCGGGCGCGGCGAGCGGCAGGATGATCTTGCGAAACGCCTGGTAGGGCGTGGCGCCGTCGACCTGCGCCGCCTGCTCGAGCTCCCACGGGATCTCTCTGAAGAACGCGACGAGCGTGTAGATCGCCAGCGGCAGCGCAAACGTCAGATACGGGATGATCAGGCCCGGATAGGTGTCGTACAGGCCCAGTGCACGCCACATGTCAAACAGCGGCCCGACGACGGAGATCGGCGGGAACATCGCGATGGCCAGGGCGCCGGCCAGGATGATCGACTTGCCCGGGAAGTCCAGCCGCGCGATCGCGTAGGCGGTGAAGGAGGCCAGCGTCACCGCGATCACCGTCGCGATGAGCGCGATCGCCACCGAGTTGATCAGCGGGCGCAGCAGCGGGCTGTCCAGGCCGCCCTCGAACAGCCCCGAGTAGTTGTCGAACGTGATGTCCTTGGGGATGAACGAGCCGTCGCCGATCGACTCGGGCGACTTCAGCGACAGCGAGATGATCCACAGCACCGGGATCATCGCGAACGCGACGACGACGAACAGGCCGAGCGTCCACGCCGTGTACTCACGTGTGCCGCGGCGCATGACCTACTTCTCCCCCTGGCCGGTAGGGGCGCTCGTGCCGAAGCCCTTGACGAAGACGAACGCGATCAGCAGGACGAGCAGGAAGATCAGGACCGAGACCGCCGATCCCAGCCCCAGGTTCAACCGCGATATGAGCTGGTTGTAGCCCAGGATCGAGATCGACTCGGTGTTCTGCGAGCCGCGCGTCATCACGAAGATCGAGTCGAACACCCTGAAGGCGTCGAGCGTGCGGAACAGTAGGGCGACGAGCAGCGCCGGCTTGAGCAGCGGCAGCGTGATGCGGAAGAAGCGCTGCACGGCGTTCGCGCCATCGACCTTCGCAGCCTCGTACAGGCCCTCGTCGATGGTCGCCAGACCCGCGAGCAGCAGCAGCGCCATGAACGGCGTGGTCTTCCAGACCTCGGCCATGATGATGACCGCGAACGAGCTGAAGCGCTCGCCGAACCATGCCTTGTCGTCGGCGACGAGCGGCAGGTTGTTGACGAACCCGCTGGCGGGGTCGAAGGCGAAGAACCAGGCGAACGCGGCGACGACGGTCACGATGCCGTAGGGGATCAGCACGGCGGTGCGCACGAGGCCGCGGCCGAAGATCGCCCGGTGCATGATGAGCGCCAGGATCATCCCCAGCACCAGCTCGATGGCCACCGAGATGACGGCGACGAACGTCGTGTTGAAGACGCCCTGCCACCACAGCTCCGAGCTCAGGACCGCGACGTAGTTGTCCAGCCC
>JACCQW010000483.1 GCA_013813955.1 Solirubrobacterales bacterium | reverse complement strand
GGATTCGAGCGAGAGCTGGGAGAAGTAGTGCTCGGCGTCCAGCGCCGAGCGAAGCCGGCGCCGCCAGTGGCCCGGGCTTAGCCGCATCAGGCGCCCGGATCGTAGGACGCGATAAAAGCGTCGATGTCGGGACTGGTGAGGTCTTCGATGCGCTCCTTGATCGTCTCCAGCGGCCAGTCCCACCATGCGATGCGCCCCAGCCCGGCGATCTGCTCGTCGGAGAAGCGCTGGCCCACGAGCCGTCCCGGGTTTCCCGCGACGATGCCGTAGGCCGGCACGTCCTTGGTCACCACGGCGCCGGTTCCGACCACCGCACCGTCGCCGATCGTCACGCCGGAGAGGACCGTCGTGCGGTTGGTCACCCATGTGTCGTGGCCGACGTTGATGTCGCCGCGACCGTACGGGAAGCCGTCCTCGTAGGCGCCGGGCAGGTCGAGCATCGCCCGCAGCCCGTACTGCGAGACCCACTCCGTACGGTGCAGCCCGCCGACGTAGAACTCGGCGTCCGGCGCGATGGACGCGAAGTTGCCGATGATTACCCGACCGGTGTCACCCTTGTACTTCATGACTCGAGGCGCGGCATAGCTCTCGCGGCCCATCACGAGCGTCCCGTCGACGATGTGGCCTTGGGCTTCCGTCTGCAGGGCGACGAGTGTGGCCGCGTTGGATGGCTCGCGGGCGGCCAAGCTGCGCCGGGCGTGGTCTACCGCCTCGGCCCTTGCCGACAGTCGTCGTAGTCGCTGGGCGACGCGTCGCATCGCGCGGACGATAGCCCCGCAACGGGCGCGACGGCTATGCTGCCGCGCCTCATGACCCTGTCCGACGTCCGATATGACATCAATCACGGTGCGCCCCGCCGCATCCTGCAGCCGACCCTCGAGGCGTGGGCCGCGTCGCATCCCTCGGGAGCAGAGATTCTCGAGGTGGGCGCGGGGCACTATGACCATCGGCCGTTCTTCAACTGCAGGCTGACGAAGTTCGACGCCGACGAGGCCCAGAGTCCGGATATCGTCGGCGACGCCCACGCCATGCCGATGGACGACGCCCGCTTCGACGGGGCGCTGGCGATCAGCGTCCTGGAGCACGTCGACGACCCCTACCAAGTTGTCCGGGAGGTGTTCCGCGTACTCAAGCCGGGCGCGCGCGTCCTTGCCTGGATCCCGTTCACTTTCGGGGTTCACGGCTTCCCCGAAGACGTCAGTCGCTTCACTACGTTCGGCATGCGACAGCTCTTCGCGCGTGCCGGCTTTGAGGTCACCAGGATCGACGAGAAACCCTACGCCGGCGCGTTTCTCCAAGCCTCCAACCTCGTGCATTTTGTGCTGCCACGCACATCGCGGCGCAGGTTGGTGCGAGGACTGAACAAGGGCCTGTTCCTCACTTTCCGGGCGGGCTACCCGCTGGACCGGCGCCTGAACCTGCGTTTGCGCACGCTGTACACGGGTGCCGAAATCGAGGCGCGCAAGCCGGCAGCTAGATAGCTGAGAGGTCCTGTTGTCGAGAGGCCCTTCTCGACTTCGGTCGGGGAGGGTCTTCCTTTGTCCTTTGAGAGATGGACGGGCTGCTTCGTAAACGGGTGGGTTGCATCGCGCGCGGGCGTCGGAGATCGAGCGGCGCTGGCCGGGGTCGCGTGGGTTCAAGACCGACGACCGAGACTGCGCGGCCTTGGTGTGGCTGCTGCGCCAGGGCGCCGGCCGGCCCGCTGAGCCGCAGGTTTTCGAGACGCTGCTGGGCACCGTTCGTCACCGCCGCCAGCTCGTAGACGCGCGGCGTGTGCTGCAGCAGCGTCTGCATGACCAGCACCGCGATCACCGACCGCGGCGACCCACGCCCATCGTCATCCTTGACCCGCGATGCGAAAGCTAGGCTGGTCGCGATGCGGATCTCCCTGGCTGCGGACGAACGCACGGGCGTTGCCGATGCCGTCCTCGACGCACTGCGTCGGCGCGGGCACGAGGTCGTGCTCCATGGCGCGTTGGCCGAAGACGAGCGCGATGACTGGGCCTGGTGCTGCGAGGCGGCGGCGCGCGACGTTGCCGAGGGACGGGTCGAACAAGCGGTGGTGTGCTGCTGGACGGGCACGGGCGCCTCGATCGCCGCCAACAAGGTTCCGGGAGCGCGCGCCGCTCTGTGCGCCGACACGCAGACGGCGGCCGGGGCACGCCGCTGGAACGACGCCAACGTACTCGCGCTCAGCCTGCGCGCGACATCGCAAGCACAGATGGAGGAGATCCTCGACGCGTGGTTCGCCGGCGCGCCAAGCGACGACCCCGCCGACGTCGCAAACGTCGCGCACCTGACCGACATACACTGACCAGGGGCTGCGTTACCCTGCGGCGCGTGCGGGGCTTGGGGGAAAGTCGCTTCGGCTGGACGCTCGGCCTCCTGTTCGGAGTCGCGCTTCTGGCGCGCTTGGTCCTGATCGCCATCACCGACGGCTCGACCCCGGACATCAACGCCTTCGTCGGCGTGAACGACGCGCTGCGCTCGGACCCGCTGCACGTCTACAGCCTCGTCAACGATGCCCCGCGCTTTGCGTGGCCCTACCCGTCGCTGTACCTGCCGGTCGTGGGCGCGCTCTTCGAGGCTTCGACGACGCTGGGTATCGCGTTCGGTCGGCTTGTCCGGCTGCCCGAGGTCGGCGCCGACCTCGCCATCGCGTGGCTCGTACAGTGGCACCTGGCCTTCCGGGGCGCGTCTCCGCGAACGCGCGTGACAGCCGCCGCGCTCATCCTGCTCAGCCCGGCAATGATGGCCGTCTCGGGCATGCACGGGCAGGTCGACCCCGTCCAATGGCTGCCCGCGATCGTCGGTCTGATCGCCTGGGAGCGGCTGCCGGCCGGACAACGGGCGCCCGTCGCCGGGCTGCTGATCGGCGTGGGCGCGGCGACGAAGACGATGCCGGCGCTGGTCGCCCTCGCGCTGCTGCCCCATGGTGAGTCGTGGCGTGAGCGATCCGTGCTTCTCGGCGCCTGCGCGGCGGTCCCGCTCGCCGCCATGGTGCCCTTCCTCCTAGCCGACCCGGGCGGAGTCGGCGAGTTCCTCAGCTACAGCAGTATCCCCGGGCAAGGCGGCTTGAGCATGATCGTGCAGCCCGACCTCGCGCTCTTGCGGTTCGCTGGGCAGCCCGTGGAGGGCTTCAGCGGCGCGCAGGACGTGCTGCAGGACGTGGCACCCGTCGCGGTCCTGCTCACGACCATCGCGCTCACGATCCTGCTCATGCGTCGCCGCCCCGACCCGGCGGCCGGCTCTGCGATTCTCATCATCGGGGTCTTCGTCATGGGCGCGAACTTCTTTGCCGCCTATTTGACCTGGCTGGTCCCCTTCCTCGTCCTGGCCGGATGGAGGCGCTTCTACTGGGTGATCACGGCACTGGTGGTCATCCCGCTCGCCGTGCGCTATGCGCCACCCTCGGTGCCTGGAGCGTTGGGCATGGGGGAGGGCTTCCTGTGGGACGAGTGGGTGATCGGCGCTATGTACATCCCGGCGATGGGCGCGCTGTGGGCGGCCTTCGCTTGGCGTCTCGCGACGTGGGTGCGCCGCGGATCGGCGCCCTGGGCCGCCCCGGACCCGGTGCCGCCGCTGCGGCCGGCATGGATCCTGCGCCCCGCACCGGGGCTCGAGCCCGAGCCGCACGGCGGCGGCATGCCTGGTCGTTCGCATCTACTTGGGGTCTTGGGCCTCCGCGGCGTAGCGGCCGGCTGTCTCGTTGTCTGGCACACCTATCTATGGGCCTCCTCGACCGGCCCTCCCGACCTTGGATGGCTGTCGCGCTGGGTCGCGCCGCACGTACAGCTCGGACTGTGGATCTTCTTCTGCCTGTCGGCCTTCCTGCTGTACCGCCCGTTTGTCGCGGCGCTGTTGGAGGGACGCGAGCGCCCGTCCTTCGGCGCCTACCTGCGCAACCGAGCGCTGCGCATCCTTCCCGCCTATTGGGCGATCCTGCTTGTTGTCACGTTCGTCCTGCAGACCGCGATCGTCAGGGTGCCCGAGCCGCATTTCGGGATCCACCTGCCGACCCTGGCCGCCGATCTTCTCCTCTTGCACTCCTACCACCCATCCGGGGTGCTGTCCGGGATCGGCCCGACGTGGTCGCTCTGCGCCGAGGCGGTCTTCTATCTCGGCCTGCCCGCGCTCGTGCTGCTCGCTGGCCGTCTGGTGGCCGGCGCCTCCCGGCCCCGGTGGCGCGTGGCAGCCTGCCTCGTGCCCGGCCTCCTGCTGATCGTGGTGGGCGTGGCCTTCCGCGAGGTGGGTCAACAGCTGCTGGCGACGCCCGACGATCCGACCGGGTTTCAGGGGAGCTGGTTCGCTGTGCTCGAGCGGTCGTTTCTGGCCCAGGCAGATCTGTTCGGCTTCGGGATGCTGCTTGCCGTGCTGCAGGTGCTGCATGACAACGGGCGTCTGCGGCTCTCGCGTCACTGGCGCCCGGCGGCGGCTACGTCGACGGCGCTCGTCGCCGTGGCGGTCGTCTACGCTCTGGAGACCGGGCGGCTGGAATACCAGTACTACGCGACGTTCATGGGCTTCGCGAGCATGGTGCTCGTGGCGGTCGTGGTGCTCGTGCCACGTGCGCGGCTGCAACGCGACGTGCTTGTGCGCCTGCTCGAATCGCCGCCCTTCCGCTACGCCGGGCTCGTCTCCTACTCCGTCTTCCTCTGGCACTACCCGGTGGTGTTCTGGCTGCGCCTGCACGGCTGGACGGTGGATGGGCGCTTGGGCTTCGCGCTGAACCTGCTCATCGTCGCCTCGATCACGGGCGTCCTGTCCGCCATCACCTACCGCTGGGTCGAGGTGTCGTTCCTGCGCCGGCGGGCGACTGGGGATCGCGGAGACTCAGCCATGCGCCGTGACGCGCTTGCGGCGGGCGCCGCCGCGGCGCCCTAGTCCCGTTCCGTCTCGTCGTCGACGGCCGGCCGGTGACCCACCACGCGGGCCGGCACTCCGACCACGATCGCGAAGTCCGGCACGTCTCGGATGACCACCGCATTGGCGCCCACAAGCGCGTAGCGGCCGATGCGGCAGCCGACGACCACCGCGTTGGCGGACACGACGCCGCCCTCCTCCACGACCACGTCGGCCTCGGCCATGCCAATCTCTCGCACGGTCCCGGGCTCGTCCCAGGCATGGTTGCCCGCGAGGAGTGACGCGCCCGCGCCCACATAGGCATGCGCTCGCACCCGAGCCCACGCGGTGCTCCAGCCGCCCCAGATGCAGGCAAAGGGAGCGATGTTAGCCTCGGCCCCCACCTCGACGCGGTCGGTGAAGCGCAGGCTGGCCAGCGGGGAGATGATCGCGGTCGGGTCGATCGTGGGCCGATCTCGGGCGCGCACGTTCTCGTCGGCCGTCGTCTCAGCGAGGAGGCGGAGGGACTCGCGCGCCTCGGCGTCGAGGTGGGACAGCACGCGAGCGGTGGCGACCACGTTGCGCATTCGGCGGAGTCGAGGGACCATCAGAGTGCCATCGCGGCTTCCGCGAAGCGTACGACGCCGTCGTCGCGCTGCTCGACGATCCGGTCCGCGTCGAGCAACAGGTCGAGGTGGCCGAGGGCCTCCGAGAGCGTGAGGTAGGCCTGCGTGATGGCGACGTCGCCCCACAGCGACTGTGCGATCTCGTAGGCGGTGCGGGGG
>JACCQW010000481.1 GCA_013813955.1 Solirubrobacterales bacterium | reverse complement strand
GCCGTGGGCACCTCGCGCAGGCCGGTCTGCGGGCAGCGCGCTCCGAACGCGCGCACGATGCGCCGCTGGATCGCGGCCGCTCGCTCGGACTCGATCAGCTGCTCGCACACCGCCCAGGCCAGCGCCTCGAAGGCCACGGGCCGGCGGGCGATCCGCAGCCACGGCGCGCGGCGCACCGACGCGCCGATCAGCGGATCGCAGCGGAAGCGCTCGTAGAACGGGCGCAGGTCGTCGTCGACGGCCAGGGCGAAGCGCATCCGCGCGATCGCCTCCTCGGCGTCGGCGCGCTCGTGCGCCCAGGCGCCGAAGAGCACGGAGCGCGCGCCGGTCTGGGCCACGCGCACGACCGCGCGCCGGCCCTCGACGTGCAGCAGGCGCTCGAGCACGGCGCCCCGGCGGCGCAGCACCCCGTCGGCCCCCCCGCGGCCGGGCAGCCGGAAGGCCCAGCGGGGCACGACCTCCACGCGAACATGGACGGGGAGGTCGATGGCTACTTGCGCTCGCCGAGCACGTGCACGTCGACCAGGAACGAGCGGCTGGCCAGCACGGGGGCCAGCGCCTTGCGCCGGCGCCGCTCGATGCGGCGGCTCTTGCGCCGGTGCGCGAGGGCCACGGCCGCGGCGCCCGCCACCATGCTCGCCCCCACCACGGCTACGGTCTGCACGGCCACCGGCGCCAGCGCGCCCGCCCCGCGCGCGGGCTCGACCGCGAGCTGCTCACGGGCGAGGACCGGGACCGCGTCGATCTCCTCAGGGACGTCGTCGGTCACGGTCGAACAGGATGACGATGTATCGCGCCTTCTGCAGATCGACCCTGCGGCGAGGACGACGCGACCGGTGCGGCAGGTGGGCCGGCGGCCTGCATCAGAACGTCTCCTCGTAGACGCGGAAGCGCTTGACGATGCGACCGCCCATCGCCTCCATCCCGCGGTTCATGGCGCGGTTGGTCTCCAGGATCCACCCCATCTCGCCCCACTTCTGCGGCGTCCGCGTGGCCATATCGAAGTGCTCGACGTAGAAGCGCGCGGCCGCCCCTGTGTGCTGGAACTCGGGCTTGATGCCCAGAAAGCCCACCCGGACGCGGTCGATGATTCTGCCCTTGCGCAGGAAGTGCCACCAGCCGAGCGGCAGCAGCCGCCCGCCCATGCGCTTGAGGACCTGGTTGACGTCGGGCACCGTGATCGCGATCCCCACGGGCTCGCCCTCCTTCTCGGCGACCATGAACCAGTTGCGGTCGAACACCAGCTGCAGCTCCTGGGCGTAGTGGTCCAGATCCTTCTCGGAGTAGGGGACGAAGCCCCAGTTGTCCTTCCAGGCCGTGTTGTACACCGCTCCGAAGACGTCGAGGTCCGCGCGCAGCCGCCGCCGCGACATCTTGCGCAGCGTGATCCCGTGGCGCGAGCCGGCCCGCTCGGCGAGCTCGAAGATCACCGGCAGGATCTTCTCGCGATCGGAGATGTCCAGCTCCCACATGTAGAGGTCGACCGCCTTCTCGAGGCCCGCCTGCTCGCAGCGCGCCGCGTAGTAGGCCGGATGCCAGGGCTGCTTGATCATCGGCTCGCGCTCGAAGCCCTCGATGAGCACGCCGCACTCGTCGTTCATGGTGTAGTCCATCGGGCCGATCATGCGCGTGCGCCCGCGCGCGGCCAGCCACTGCCGCGCGGCGCCCAGCAGCGCCGGGGCCAGATCGGGATCGTCCTCGAGCTCGAGGAAGCCGAACATGCCGGTCTGATCGCCGTGCTGCTCGTCGTAGGCGCGGTCGATCTGCGCGCTGACGCGCCCGACCACGCGGCCGTCGCGGCGCGCGAGGAACTCCCGGGCCTCTCCGTGGGCGAAGAACGCGTTCAGGCGGCGGCTGAGGAACAGCCGCCGCTCCAGGCGCAGCGGGGGGACCCACTGCGCGGAGGTAGAGTGCAGGCGAAACGGGAGCTCGACGAACTCCCGGCGATCTCGCCGCGACGCCACGGGCCGGACATCGACGGTCACGGCGCGGCACGGTACATGGCCTCCACGACACACGACGTCTTCGCCAAGGTCCGCGGCCACGAGCGCGCCGAGCAGCTGCGCGCCGCCCGCGACGCCGACCTGCTGCCCTACTTCCGCACGCTCGACGGCCCGGCCGGCCCGGTGGTGGAGATGGAGGGCGCCGAGCGGGTCATGCTCGGCTCCAACAACTACCTCGGGCTCACCGGCGACGAGCGCGTCATCGCCGGCGCTCGCTCCGCCCTGGACACCTACGGGACGGGCCTGACCGGCTCACGCCTGCTCAACGGCACCATCCCCCTGCACCTCGAGCTCGAGCGCGAGATCGCGGCGTGGATGGGCACGCAGGATGCGATCGTCTTCACCACCGGCCACCAGGCCAACTTGGGGACGCTGGGGACGCTGCTGGCCCCCGGCGACACGGTCGTGGCGGACTCCGGCGACCATGCGTCGATCCTCGACGGCTGCCTGCTCAGCCGCGCCAAGCTGCGCGCCTTCCGCCACAACCGCATGGACAAGCTCGAGCGCGCCCTGGAGCGGGCCGCGAGCGACGGCGGGGGGATCCTCGTCGTCGTCGACGGTGTCTTCTCGATGGAGGGCGACGTGGCCCCGCTGGGGCAGATCGCCGATCTGTCCGCTCGCTTCGGCGCGCGGCTGATGGTCGACGAGGCGCACGGCGCGGGCGTCCTGGGCGCTCGCGGGGCGGGGACCGCAGAGCTGTTCGGCGTCGAGGACCGCGTCGACCTGCGCATGGGCACGTTCTCCAAGTCCCTGGCCAGCTGCGGCGGCTTCGTGGCCGGCCCGCACGAGGTGATCGATTACCTGCGCATCCAGAGCCGGGCGTTCCTGTTCACCGCCGCCGCGGTGCCCGCCGCCGTGGGGGCGGCGCTGGCGGCGCTGCGCATCGTCCGCTCCGACGACGGGCGCGCGCTCTTGGCCGGTGTGCTCGACAACGCCGCCTATCTGCACGCGGGACTGCGGGAGCGCGGCTTCAAGGTCGTCGAGCACACCGGCGACGTCGTGACACCGATCGTGCCGGTGATGGTGGGCGACGATTGGAGGGCCGTGCTGCTGTGGCGCGCGCTCTTCGATGCGGGCGTCTTCACGAACGTCGCCCTGCACCCGGCCGTGCCCCCCGGCGGGGCGCTGCTGCGCACGAGCGTGATGGCCACGCACGATCGCGCGACGCTGGATCGGGCACTTGACGCCTTCGCCTCCGTGAAGGCCGCCTTTGAGGTCGAGCACGGCCCGTTGCCCGCTTAGTCGGGCCCGTCCGCTTGTCCTGTTCTTCACAAGCTCATCACGGAAAGAAAACCTCGCTCCGAGCGGAGGCTTTGGACGGGTGTCCGTTGACCTAGCACGGGCGGCTCACATAGCTTCGCCGAGCGCTGTGCGCGACGGTGTCGGGGAGCTTCCGAGCCGCCCTGGGTCTGAGGAGAGACCCCCCGGGCGGATGACGCCTGCGCTCGCAGCCGAATGGGCCAAATCCACGAGAGAACCGCCTGCCACGGATCGGTGGGGGGCCGGGAGGACAGATGAACGCGACAGCGTCGATCGCCCCTGCTTCACAGCACATGCAGGCTCTCCAGCGGGCGAACGAGGTCCGGCTGGCGCGTGCTGAGCTCAAGCGCAGGGTTGCCGAGGGGGAGATCAGCGTGGGTGAGGTCATCCTCTCCTGCCCCTGGGAGGCCGCGAGCATGGCGATCGCCGACCTGCTCATGAGCCAGCGCCGCTGGGGTCATACGCGCTGCCGGAAATTCCTGGCCGCCATCAGCATGACCGAGACCAAGACCGTCGGCTCGATGACCGAGCGTCAGCGCCGGGCGCTGGCCGCCATGGTCTGAGACGCCCTCGCGGGCCGGGACCGCGTCCTACCGGGGCGCGAAGCCCGGCCCGCGGGTGGCGATCTCGACGATGTGCCCGTCGGGATCGCGCAGGTAGACCGAGCGGAACTGCCCGCGGTCGAAGACGTCGGTGCAGCCCACGCCGTGCTCGTGCAGATAGTCGCGCCACGCCTCGAGCTCCTCGGCGCTCTCGACGGTGAACGCGAAGTGGTGGGTGGACCCGGTGCCCGCCTGGCCGGCGGGCATGTCGGGGTACTCCAGGAACGAGATCAGCGCTCCGGGCATCCCCAGGCCGTCGTCGCTCGCAGCGCCGAACCAGAAGTGCCGGGCGTCGGGGTCGTCGTCGCTGGTGGCCTCGTGCACGAGCGCGAGGCCCAGCAGGTCGCGGTAGAAGGCGGTCGCCCGCTCGAGGTCCGCGCAGATGGCGGTGACGTGGTGCAGTCCACGCAGCGCCATCCGGCGCGGCTCGCTCGTGCTCATGGAGTGCAGGCTAGTCCTAGTCCGGTACGGGCAGCGGTGCGGAGCCGGAGAAGCCGAAGAACCAGACCACGAACACTGCGAGGGCCACGAGCGCGCTGCAGACCATCACGACCTCCAGCGCGAACGTGCCCGGGTCGAGGTGCCCGTGCGCGACCCGCAGCTCGCGGTGACGGCCCGACAACCACGACAGCACCGCGACGAGCCCTACGATCGACACGACGACGCCCAGCAGCGCCACGGCGACGGCGGCGCCGAGGCTGCCCGTCGCGTCCTGGACCTGCGAGGCGATCCACAGCCAGGCCAGCGGGACACCGACCCACAGACCGGCGGAGCCGAGCACCATCATCGCCAGCAGCGCGAGGGCGCTCATGAGGCTGTGAGGTGGCTAAGGGACAGCCGGAGGACAGCTTGACCTGCCACCAGCCCATCATCATGCCGATGATGCCCAGGCGCGGACGGACGTGCCAGCTCCAGCAGCCCTGCTCGCCGAGGTCCGCGTTCGTGACCCGGACGTACTTGTAGGCGCCCGGGTCCAGGCGCATCTTCTCCAGCAGGACGCGATTGGCCTCCTGCCGGTCGGCGCGCCGCGCCACCTCGGCGCGAGCGCCGTGCAGCCGCTCGCAGAGGTCGTCGCGCACGGTCTCGAGCTCCCCGAGCGTCAGCAGGCGCGGCCCGCCGGGGGAGCGGATGGTGAAGTCCAGGTTGCCCTCGCCGAACGCGGCGGTGACGAAACACGCGCCGAGATCGCGCTCGAGCTTGGCGACCTGTGCGCGCAGCGAGCGCCGGGCGGCGGCCTCGTCGACCTCGACCGTGGTCGGGAGGCCGAGTTGCAGCCCATCGGTGGTGTGATCGAGCAGCTGGGCCATGGCGGCATCCTCCGGGGCGAAGGCTATCACCGTGAGCACGTTGTCAAGCCGGGCCCTCCGCTGCGCCGAGCGTCTGGGCCGCGCCGAACAGCGCCTCCTCGACGTGGATCTCGGGCACGCCGCCGACCGCGACCGCGATCAGGCGCAGCCGCCGCGTCGACGGCCTCACCCCCACGCCCGGGACGGTCGGTCCGAACAGCTCCATCAGCGCACGGACGCGATCGGAGACGGCCAGGCGCCCCGCGGGGACGCCCGCGTCCTCCGCGAGCGCCACGCGCAGGCGCAGCTCACCGTCCAGCGCGTCGTCGTCCAGCGCCCAGACCGGCACCCCGGTCTCCACGAGCGCGATGAGCAGCGCGTCGTCGACGAGGTTGCGCGAGCGGAAGCTGCCGTGGTGCAGGCGGTCGAGCACCGCCTGCTCGATCGGGGTGCGCCGGCGCTCGGGGTCGATGCCCACGTGGCGGAAGAACACCCGGTAGGCGTGCGGGATCGGCTCCTGGCGCTGCGCGATGGCCTGCGCCCCGGTCATGCGGTCGGAGAGCATCTTCAACTGCGTCTTCAGCCCGGCGTGGCTGGCGCCCGGGCGCGTGGTCAACGGCAGCGACCACAGCCGCAGGCCGGGGAACTCCTCGGCGACGAGCGGGTCGACTGCGTGGCGGACGGCCTCGGCGCTCACCGCGGCCGCTCCCACCCCGTCCTCCGCGAGGCCGCGACCGCCTGCTCGACACGCCGGTCCAGCTCGCGCGCGCCTATCTTGCCGAAGCTCGTGCTCTGCGCCCGGCCGCGCCAGCGGGCGTAGGTGATCTGCGGGCAGACGGAGACGCCGTAGAAGTTGGCCAGCACGCCGTCGCGGTCGTGGCCGACGGGGAAGTCCCAGCCACGCGAGCGGACCAGGTCGCGCAGCTCGCCGCGGTCGCCGCGGATGGCCACGACGGCCACCTGCACGCCCGGGTGGCGCCCGGCGATGCCGCGCAGGGAATCGATCGTGTTCGCGCAGTCGCCGCCGCGCGTGGCCAGAAAGGCGAGCACCACCGGGCCCCGCTCGGCGAGCTGACAGATGTTCAGGATCTCCGGGCCGCGGACCCCGCAGGCAGGACGGCCCCCGGCCTCGCCCTGGCCGGCCCCGGTGGCCACGTTCGCGTCACCCTCCAGGTCGGAGAGCACGAGCGGGACCGCGAACGGCGGCAGCCCCTCGCCGGGATCGAGGCCGCGCGCGCCCGGCGACTCCGTGCGGATCCCGTTCAGCGTCACGTAGACCACCGCGAGGACCATCACCACGCCGACGAACCACCCGTAGCGGCTGGCCCCGGCGGGCCGCGGGACGCGCGGCTCGCTCACGCCGCCGCGCGGCGCCGGCGACGCGGGCGCGGGAACCGCCGGCGCGGGAACCACGGGCGGGTCATCCTCATCGCCGGCAGCCTGAACAGCTCGCCGCGCTCGGCGAGCAGCAGCACCGAGGGGAGCACCACGAGCACGCCGAGCAGCGACACGGTGAGGTCGATGACGGTGACGAACCCGAAGTCGCGCAGCATCCGGATGTCTGAGACCATCAACACCGCGAAGCCCGCGATCGCCGTGGCGCCCGAGGCGAGCACCGCGGCGCCCGTCGAGCGGTACGTGCGCGCGAGCGCGTCGGCGGGCTGGTGGCCGGCCTCGCGCTCCTGGCGGTAGCGCTCGGACAGCAGCACGCTGAACTCCGTGGAGATCGCGATGACCAGCGCGCCGAGCGTGACCGACATCGGGTTCAACGGGATGCGCACGACGAAGAGCACGAGCGCCGACCAGCCGGTGGCCAGGACGATCGGCACGAGCGGCACCAGCACGCGGTCGGCGCGGCGGAAGGCGACGAGCAGCACGAGCCCCACCGCGAGCAGGCCGGCCAGCAGCGTGAGCAGCCGGCGCGGGTGCGACGAGACCTTCGCGTTGGCCTCGGCGGCCAGGACGGTGAGCCCGGCGAGCTCGGCGCTCACGCCCTCGGGGCGGCCCTCGTCCAGGCGCGCGCGCATCTCGTCCATGATCTCCGCCTGCTTGTCCAGGCCCATGAGGCGGATCCCGAACGCGAGGTTGGCCGTCTTGCGGTCCTCGGTTACCACCGACTGCGAGAAGTAGGCCGGCACGGCGTCCAGCAGCGCGTCGATGCGCGCGGCGTCAGCGCGCGAGGCCTCGGACGTGAACAGGTCGGGCAGCGAGAAGGCGGGGCACAGGTCCGCGCGGCCGCAGCCCCGGTCGGCGGTGAAGCCGAAGCGCTTCAGCACGTCCTCCTGGTAGGAGGCCATCCAGGCGATGACCTCCGGGCGCGTGAGATCCTCGCCTTCGATCACGACGTCGATCTCGCCGCCCACCCCCGTGGACTGCTGCAGCGCCTCGAGGTCCTGCAGCGCCTGCAGGTCCTGCGGGACGAGCTTCTGGATGTCGGACTCCACGCGGGTCTGGGTGTCCAGCCCCCAGCCCAGAAGCGCGACGGCGAGCGCGATCCCCAGTACGCGCCGCGGCCGGCCGATCGCGGCGGCCATCGAGGCG
>JACCQW010000460.1 GCA_013813955.1 Solirubrobacterales bacterium | reverse complement strand
GTCGAGCGCGCCGGCGTGCCGGACTCGGCCCGGCCCTGCGCGTCGCGCTGGGTCGCCACGATCGTGTACTGACCGGGCGCCATGCCCTCGGGGACCTTGAAGGAGAAGGCGACCTGGCCAGTGGAGGCCGCACGGCCGGACCACACCACGTTTCCGTCGAGCGAGTTGAAGTGCACGTCGACCGAGCTGCTCAGGGGGCTCTGCGAGAAGCCCTTGCCCGTGCCGTTGACCTGGGCGCCTGGAGTGGCGGCGGCCTTGTCGAGGTCGACGGTGGCGACGACAGTGCACGCATACGCGACGGACGCCAGCGCGAGCATCGTGGCGGCGACCGCAGTCGCCACCATCAGGATTGTCCTGCGGTTGTCCTGCGCTTCTCCTGCACGTACTCGCATGGCGAGCCTCCCAAGGCCGGGGCTAGATGACCGTGGCACCTTAGCACGCTCGCCAAAGTGGAGCGTCGCGGCGGATCGGGCGCCGGCCGGACTCCCCATCTAGGTGACTCCGGCATCTAGTCGGGCCTTCCCAATCTCGTGTACGTTGCCGTTCATGGCGATCGGATCCCAGGCGTCCTCAGAGCCGCCGGTCAGCTCTGTCGTCGCGCCCCCCGCGCACCGGCGCGTGCGCCCGGCCGACCTGGACGCGCTCGACGAGCTGCTCTACGAGGGGCGCGACAGCTACGCGCGACCGCTCGACGAGGCCCGGCGCGTGGAGTGGATAGCCGCGGCGGCCGCCCACCACATGGAGCACAACCCGTTGTTCGCGCGCCTGGCGGGGAAGCGCGGCTTCGCGCCGGACGCCCTGCGGGCGACGGGCGACCTCGCGAGCGTGCCGCTGCTCAGCTCGGGCCTGTTCAAGCGCCGCGACGTGCGCGGAGCGTGCTCGGGCACCGTCAAGGAATGCACCAGCAGCGGGACCCAGGGCACGCGCAGCATCGTGCCGCGCGACCGCCGGACGCTCGAGCGCTTCATCGGCACGGTGCTCCACGGGCTGCACGAGTTCCACGGGCACACCGAGCTGCGCCGGGCGCTCGTGCTCGGCCCCCCGGCCGAGGAGGCCGGCGACCTGTGGTTCGCCTACGTGCTGACGCTGATGGAGCTCGTCTACGACACGCGCTTCTTCATGCACGACGAGCACTTGGAGTCCGAGGAGCTGCACGCCGAGATCGTCGGCCTGCAGGCCGACGAGCAGCCCACGCTGGTCGGCGCGCCCGCGCTGCTCGTCGACCACCTGACGTGGATGTGCGAGCGCGGCCTACGCATCGCGCTGGACCCCGAGACGGCGTACGTCGTCACCGCCGGCGGCTGGAAGCGCCGTGGTGACGAGTCGGTCAGCCGCCCGGAGCTCGCCGAGCTCGTGAGCGACCGCCTGGGCCTGCCGCCTTCTCGCATCCGTGACGTCTTCAACATGGTCGAGCTCAACAGCGTGCTGTTCGAGTGCGAGACGGGCGCCAAGCACGTGCCGCCCTGGCTGGCGGTCATCGCCCTGCGGCCCGCTGACATGTCGGTGGCCGACCCGGGCGAGGAGGGGATCCTCACCTTCCTCGACCCGACCGCCACGAGCTATCCGGGCTTCATCTGCTCCGACGACTTCGGATCCGTGCGCGCCGGTGGCTGTGCGTGCGGGCGCCACGGGGAGATCCTCGAGCTCACCCGACGGATGACCACCGTCGAGGAGCGCGGCTGCGGGCTCAAGCTCGAGCGCTACGTGCGGGACACGCCGTGACCATCCCGCTCGCCGAGGAGCAGCGGTGCGAGGCCGTGAGCACGGTCAAGGGCAACGGCCGGCGGATCTTCGGGCTGGCCTGCACGCCCGCCGATCAGGACCCGCGGGGCCTCGTCGTCCTGCCCCCGGGCTACGAGCGGCGCATCCACCACTACTCGGTGCTCTCGCGCTATCTGATCCGCCACGGCTACGCTACCCTGCGCTTCGACTGCACCGACCACATCGGCCTGAGCGACGGCGAGATCTTCGATTTCACGATGTCGTCGATGGCCGGCGACGTGGCGTGCGCGACGGCGCAGGTCCCGGACGCCCTGGCCGAGCTGCCCCGCTACCTCGTGGCCTCCAGCCTGGCCGCCCGCGCGACCGTGCGCGCGCTCGCGGAGAACGCGCCGCTCAGCGCCCGGGTGGACGGCGCCGTGCTGATCCTGCCGGTCATCGACCTGCAGGACACCCTGCGCAAGGTCATCGGCGAGGACCTGATCGAGGAGTGGCGCAGCGGCCGCGTCACCGACCCGCGCGCCTCCTCGCGCGTCCTGGACCACGAGGTCGCCTACGGGTTCGCCCGCGACCTCATCGACGCGGGCTGGGACGACCCGTCGGGGGCCGGGGCCGAGCTCGCCCAGCTGGCGCTGCCCGTGACCGCGATCGCGGCCGCGCAGGACGAGTGGGTGCGCGTGGACGACGTGCTCGCCGCGATGGCGGCCGCCGACGAGACGCCCGGCGCCCGCGACACCGTGGTCCTCGAGGCGGCCTCGCACGAGCTTTCGCACAACGCGCCGGTGATGCGGCTGCTCATGGAGCAGGTGCTCGGCGCGCTCGCGTCCGCGAGCGGCGAGGAGCTCGCGGTCGAGCACCTCGAGTTCGACGAGGTGATGGAGACCATGCGCTCCGAGCGGGAGTGGAAGCAGGCCGAATACAGCGATCTGACCATCTGTGAGGTGACGTCTTGACCAATCCGTCCAGGCCGGAGCTGCTGCTCCCCGTGCTCGTCGGAGGCGAGCGCATAGAGCCCGATGGCGATGTCGTGCGCCTCTCCTACGACGAGGCCGGCGTCGACGTCGTGCTGCCCGCGGTCACCGCCGACGACGGGCGGCGGATGCTCGAATCCGCCCGCGTGGCCGGCGAGGAGCTGCGCGAGGTCTCGATCGACGACATCACGCTGTTCTTCGATCAGGTCGGCCGCGCTTGGCGCGCGCCCGACAGCCCCTGGCGCGACATGGCGCTTGAGTGGGGCAGCCGCGTCACCGGCTACGCACGGCCGTTCGTGGAGTGGGACGTCAACCTGCTCGGCCAGGCGCTGCACCGTGCCAAGCAGTACGACTTCCTCGAGGGTGACCTCGGCGATCCGAGCCTGCTCGACGAGTGGAACCGGACCAAGGCGATCTACACGCGCTGCTGGCCGAAGGGGCTGATCGCGCACATCATGGTGGGCAACGTCCCGATGGCCTCGCTGTTCACGCTGTACCGCAGCCTGGCCACCAAGAACGCGACGATCGCCAAGGTCCCCAGCCGCGATCCGGTGATGGCCCTGACCTTCGCCAACTGCCTGTACGACGTCGATCCGGGGCACCCGGTGACCCGGGCGCTGTCGACGCTGTACTGGGAGGCCGAGTCCGAGCTCGAGGACATGATCCTCGACGCCGCCGACGTGGTCAGCGTGTGGGGCGGGGCCAAGGCGGTGGAGGCCGTCAAGCGCCGCCTGCGCTACGGCTGCGAGATGATCGAGTTCGGCCCGAAGCGCAGCCTCACGGTGGTCGGCGAGGGCGTCACCGATTGGGAGCGCCTCGCGGTGAAGATGGCCTACGACCTGGTCTCCTACGACCAGGAGGGCTGCTTCTCGATGCAGGAGGCGTTCGTCGAGAGCGGGGTCGAGACGCTCGTCGACGCGCTGTCGCAGGCGCTGAAGGGCTACTCCGTGCGCTTTCCGCGCCGTGCCGTGCCGCCGGACGTGGACGCGCTCGTCCAGCGCGCGCGCATGGAGGCGGGGGCCGAGGGCTGGGACGTGTACGGCCCCGACACCACCGAGTGGACGATCATCGTGACCGACGGCCCGGTCGCGCTGCCCGAGCATCCGCTCAACCGCGTCCTGTACATGCATCCCGTCGAGCAGGTGACCGACGTCCTGCCCCTGATCGACCGCAACGTCCAGACGGTGGCCGTCGATCCGTGGGAGCGCGTGTGGGAGTTCGCCGACGCGCTCACCGGCGAGGGCGCCGACCGGATCGTGCAGGTGGGCCGCATGAGCCGCCTGCGCCCCGGCTTCATCCACGACGGCTTTCACCCGATGCGCCGCATGGTGCGCTGGGTGGCCCTCGAGCGCGGGCTCGAGCAGAAGTACCGGTTCATGACCCACTCGCCCGAAGAGGACGAGCAGCGCATCTATTTCGAGGGGATCCGCACCGCGGAGGAGGAGGTACCCAATGCCTGACCGGCGGGCAGAGCTGCACGACGTCGACCCCGACGCGGTGAACGTCCTGTACCCGTTGCTGAACAACCTCTACTGGGTGCACCTGGACATCGTCGACGTGTGCTCGAAGTGGGTGCCGCGCCGCGAGCGCGACGACGAGCGCATCTGGCTGGCCACGCAACTGGCGCGCGAAACCGTCGAGGTGCCGATGTACCTCGGGTTCATCCACGCCCTCGGCCACACGCCGAACGTCTCCTACCGCATCCCCGACAGCCTCAACCGCTACTCCTACATGAAGGAGGTCGACGACGAGCTCGACGTCGTGGTGGGCATGAACGTGCTCGCCCAGGGCGTGCTGGGCTGGGTCGAGCACAACCAGCTGTACACCTACGCGCCGCAGTTCTTCGCGCCGATGCTCGAGACGATCGCCTTCGACATCGGCAACCTGGAGCGCGCCAAGGTGTTCATGCGCCGGCGCGATCCCGAGCGCCTGGGCGAGCTGTTCACCGGCTACCGCAAGCACATGCTGGAGATCACGCTGCCGGAGATCATGCCGCTGATCGGCCCGGTGATGGAGGCCGGCGTCTTCCAGGACGACGTCGTCGAGCTGGGCACGGAGCGCTTCGCCGAGATCGCCGCCGCGGTGGGGCTGGACCCGGTGGCGGTGATGGCATGAAGAGCGGCGTGAACTTCTTCCCCTGCTGCCGGCCCGAGGTCAAGTCAGCCGCGCAGTTCCTGGGGGAGGCGCTCGCACTGTCCGAGCAGGCGGACGCGCTCGGCTATGAGTCCATCAAGATGGTCGAGCACTACTTCTCGCCCTACGGGGGCTACAGCCCGAGCCCGCTGATCTTCCTGGCCGCCGCCGCCCAGCGCACGGAGCACGCGCGCCTGGTCACCGGAGCCGCGGTGCCGGCCTTCAACCACCCGCTCAAGCTCGCCGCGGAGCTGGCGATGGTCGACTGCATCAGCGGAGGGCGGCTGGACGTCGGCTTCGCGCGCGCCTTCCTGCCCCACGAGTTCGACGCCTTCGGCGTGAGCATGGAGGACAGCCGGGCGCGCTTCGAGGAGGGCATCGAGGCCATCCTGCGGCTGTGGTGCGAGGAGTCCGTCGACTTCGACGGCCGCTTCCACAGCTTCGAGGGCGTCAGCCTGCTGCCCAAGCCCGTTCAGTCCCCGCATCCACCGGTCAGGGTCGCCGCGGTCAGCACCCCGGAGTCGTTCACCTGGGCCGGCGAGCAGGGCTTCGGGCTGATGGTCGTCCCCTACCTGAGCGACTTCGAGAACCTCGCGACCCTGCTCGAGAGCTACCGCGGCGCTTATCGCGGCGCGAGGGGATCCGAGCCGCCGCCGGTGAGCATCGTGCTGCACATGCTGGCGGCCGCGACCGACGCGCAGGCGCGCGAGGACGCGCGGTCGGGGATCGAGCAGTACGTGTCCATGGCCAAGGACGCGACGGTGGCCTGGAGCGGACGCAGCTCGCCGCAGTACCGCGGCTACGACAAGGTCTACAGCACCCTGGAGGCGATGACCTTCGACCGCGTGCTCGACGAGGGCCGGGCGCTGATCGGCAGCCCCGAGACGATCGGGCGCCGGCTGGAGGAGCTGCTCGCGCTCTTCGGGCCGATGGGGCTCGAGTGCAACGTGCTGTTCGGCGAGCTCGAGCACGAGAAGGCCGAACGCAGCATCGAGCTGTACGGCCGCGAGGTGCTGCCGGAGCTCGCCCGCCGCGACGCGGCGCTCGCCGTGTGATGGAGCGCCTCGGCGCGCTGATCCGCCGGCGCGGTCGCTGGATCGTCGGGGGCTGGCTCGTTCTCATCATCGTGGCGCTGCCGCTGGCCGCCCGGCAGCGCGACGCGCTGACGGCGGGCGGCTTCGACACCCCGGGCAGCCAGTCACGCCAGGTCTCCGAGCGCCTGGGCGAGCAGTTCCCGGCGGTGGCCCCGCACCGGCTCACCGTGCTGCTCGCCGGCCCCGCGACCGCGAGCGAC
>JACCQW010000454.1 GCA_013813955.1 Solirubrobacterales bacterium | reverse complement strand
CCGGTCACGCTCGCGACGCTCTAGGCCGCTGCGGTCGCGTCGGCCGCGAGCTCGGGGACCGCGATCGAGTACCAGCCCAGCGCGTCAGCGAGGTCCGGCGCCCGGCCCGCGCGGGGGCCGGGTCATGGCCCGTCCTCGTAGCCCGGCTCGCCGGGCAGCAGCACGCGCGCCTTCTCGCCGGTGAGGACCACGCGCGGCTCGACGGCCAGTACCTCGCGCCCGCGAGCGTGCTCGAGCAGCGCGTCGGCGCTGGAAAAGCCGGCGAGCTGCTCGAGGTGCTTGATCGTCGGGAACACCAGGGCCAGATCGCCGGCCTCGTGGGCCTCCAGCGCGCCGCGCGGTGACGCCCAGCGCAGGTCGACGCACTCCTCGCCGTCGCAGCGCGCCTGCACCCCCTCGGGCGCGCGGGCGAGGAAGAAGTGCGTGTCGAAGCGGACCGTGACCTCTGGCGGCGTGATCCAGCGGCTGAACTTGACGAGCTCCTGTGCGGTGACGCCCTCCACGCCGGCCTCCTCGGCCAGCTCGCGGACCCCCGCCGAGCGGTGCGCCGCGTCGCCCTCGCCCTCGTGCGCGTCGACCGCTCCGCCGGGGAAGACCCAGAAGCCGCCCATGAAGCGCTGGGCCGGGTTGCGCTGGACGAGCAGCAGCTCCAGCGCCGCGGATCCGCCGCGCAGCAGGATCACCGACGCAGCCTGCCGCGGCGCGGTCACGGGCCCCGCGTTGAACTCCCCGCCGGGCGGTGGGCGATCGATCTCCATCGCGCGGCCGACCCTACTAACCTCCCCGCGCATGACCCCCGAGCTCAAGCAATGGATCTGCGAGTCCTGCGGCTTCATCTACGACCCCGCCGACGGCGATCCCGACGGCGGCATCCCGGAGGGCACCGCCTTCGAGGACATCCCCGACACGTGGTTCTGCCCGGTCTGCGGCGCGCGCAAGAAGGACTTCGTGCCCTACGAGGGTTAGGCGGCGGAGCTCAGGGCCTGGTCGGTCGCCGCGGCGATCGCGGCGGCCGTGATCTCGACGAGGCGGCGCAGCTCGGGCTCGGTCATCGCGAGCGGGGGCATCAGGACGACGACGTCGCCCAGCGGGCGGATGATCGCCCCGCGCGCGCGGGCGGCGAGCGTGACCTGGTGGCCCATGCGCTGGTGCAGCTCGAAGCCGTGCAGCTCGATGCCGACCATCAGTCCCCGGCGGCGCACCTCGCCCACCGCGGGCAGCGGCGCCACGAGCCCTGCGAGCAGCTCGCCGAGCAGCGCTATCCGCGGCGCGATCGCCGCCAGCGTGTCCTCGGCCTCGAAGACGTCGAGCGTGGCCAGCGCGGCCGCGCAGGCCAGGGGATTGCCGGTGTACGTGTGACCGTGAAAGAACGTCCGCAGCTCGGCGAAGTCGCCCAGGAACGCCTCGTAGACGCGCTCGGTGGCCAGCGTCGCGGCCAGCGGCAGATAGCCGCCGGTGAGGCCCTTGGCCACGCACATCAGGTCGGGCGCCACGTCCTCCTGCTCGCAGGCGAACATCGTTCCCGTGCGCCCGAAGCCGGTGGCGACCTCGTCGCAGATCAGCAGCACGTCGTGTTCGTCGCACAGCTCGCGCACCGCGCGCAGGTAGCCGTGGGGGTGGGTCAGGATCCCCGCCGCGCCCTGCACGAGCGGCTCCACGATCACGGCGGCCACCCGCCCGGCGTGCTCGCGCAGCAGCGCGGCCATGTGCCCCGGGTCGCCGGGCTCGGCCTGCCAGGCCTCGAACAGCAGCGCGCCGAAGCGCTGATGAAAGAGGTCGATCCCCCCGACGGAGACCGCTCCCACGGTGTCGCCGTGGTAGCCCATCCGCAGGCAGACGAAGCCGCTGCGGCCGGTCTCGCCTTTCAGCTGCCAGTACTGATAGGCCATCTTCACGGCGACCTCGGCGGCGGTCGAGCCGTTGTCGGAGAAGAAGACCCGGCTCAGCTCGCCGGGGGCGAGGTCGACGAGCCGCCGGGCGAGCTCGATCGCCGGCGGGTGCGAGAGCCCGAGCATCGTGGTGTGTGCGACGCGGCCGAGCTGATCGCGCACGGCGGCGTCGATCGCGGGGTGGGCATGGCCGTGGACGTTGCACCACAGCGAGGAGACGCCGTCGAGGTAGGCGGTGCCCTCGGTGTCGTACAGCGTGCAGCCCGACGCACGCTCGATGATCACCGGATCCTCCTCCTGCACCCACCCGCGCTGCTGGGTGAACGGGTGCCACAGAACGCGACGGTCGAGGTCGGCGAGCTCGCGACTGTGCATCGCGTGTGACCTTAAGCGCGCCGGCGGACGAATACCCTCAGACCATGCGCCGCCTCCCAGAGCCTCCGCTGCAGCTGATCGTCTTCGTCGTCGGGATGTCCATCCTGGGCGCGGAGATCGCCGCCGCGCGGCTGCTCGCGCCCTACTTCGGCGCCTCCACGATCGTGTGGGCCAACACGATCGGCATCGTGCTCGTCGCCCTATCCGGTGGCTACTGGTACGGCGGCCGCCTGGCCGATCGCAACCCCACGCGCGAGGGCCTGTACAAGATCGTGCTGCTATCGGGCGTGCTGCTCGCCGCCGTGCCGTTCGCCGCCGACCCGTTCCTCGGCGTCGCGGTCGACGCGCTGGACTCCATCTCGGCCGGGGCCTTCGTCGGCTCGCTGATCGGCGTCACGTTTCTCGTCGCCACGCCCGTGTTCGTCTCGGGCGCCGTGGCGCCCTACGCGCTGCGCCTGGCGGTGACCGGTGTGGAGGAGGCGGGCACGGTCTCCGGGCGGCTTTACGCCATCTCGACCGTCGGCAGCCTGCTGGGGACGTTCACCTCGGCGCTGCTGTTCATCCCGCTGATCGGGACGCGGCGCACGTTCATCGTCTTCGGCCTCGCGCTCGTCGCGCTCGCCGCGGTCGGCCTCGCCCGGCGACGCCTGACGCTCGCCCCCGCGGCGCTGCTCGTGCTGCTCGCGCTGCCGGTCGGCACCGTCAAGGGCGAGACCGAGGACGGCGCGCAGGTCATCCACGAGACCAACACCGAGTACCAGTACGCGCGGGTGGTGCAGGAGGCCGACGGCACCCGCTCGCTGGAGCTCAACGAGGGCGAGGCGGTGCACTCCCAGCGCCGCCCGGGCACCTTCCTGACGGGCAACATCTGGGACGAGTACATGATCGTGCCCTTCGCGGCCCAGGACCGCCCGCCCGAGCGCATCGCGATCCTCGGCAACGCGGCGGGCACCACCGCTCGCGCCTACGGGCACTACTTTCCGCAGACGCGCATCGACGGCGTGGAGATCGACGGCGAGCTCACCGACATCGGGCGCAAGTACTTCGACATGCGCGCGCCGCGCCTGACGACCCACACCGCCGACGCGCGGCCCTATCTGCGCCGCACCGACGAGCGCTACGACGCGATCTTCGTCGACGCCTACCGCCAGCCCTACATCCCCTTCTACCTGGCCACGAAGGAGTTCTTCGAGCTCGCTCGCGACCGGCTGAAGCCGGGCGGCGTGGTGGTCGTCAACGCCGGGCACCCCGAGGGCTCGGACAAGCTCGAGAAGGTGCTGAGCGCGACGATGGCTTCGGTCTTCGAGACCGTGATCCGCGACCCGTCGGAGGACACGAACACCCTGCTGCTGGGCACGGACGGACGGGCCTCGGCCCAGCGCATGGCCGCCAACGCCCCGACGCTGCCGCCCGACCTGCAGCCGCTGGC
>JACCQW010000441.1 GCA_013813955.1 Solirubrobacterales bacterium | reverse complement strand
CTCGCTGCAGGAGATGCTCGGCCACGCCGACGTCGCCACCACCCAGATCTACACGCACCTCTCCGCCGATCGGCTCAAGGACGTCTACTTCCGCGCCCATCCGCGGGCCACCAGCGGGTCCGGGACGCCGTCCTGAGACACTGCGGGCGTGCGCCGCGCGCTGATCATCCTCGTCGCGGCCGGTGTCGTCACGGGCTGTGGCAACGACGTGACGCAGCCGGCGAACATCCGCGAGATCGGCCCGCCCGGCGGCTTTCGGGACGTCCGCTTCCCGGAGCACGGGATCTCCCTGCGCTCGCCCGCGGGCTGGCGGACCGTGCCCGGCGAGGACCCGCAGGTGGCCACGATCGCCACCGGCGACGCCCAGATCGCGATCTGGCGCTACCCGCGCGAGGAGCCCCTGCCGAGCACCCGCGCGGAGCTGCAGATCGCGCGCGACGAGCTGATCCGCGCCGTGAAGTCGCGCACCGGCGGCTTTGAGGTCTCCGCGACGCGCATCGTCGTCAAGGAGGGGCTGCGCGGCGTGGAGCTTCTCGGCACCGCCACGAACCAGGGCCTGGAGCGCGAGGTGCGCTCGCTGCACGCCTACGGCGAGGGCGCCGAGGTGGTCGTCGACGCGTTCGCCCCGGCCGCGAGCTTCGCGCGGGTCGACGAGCAGACGTTCGCGCCGGTCGCACGGTCGCTGAAGCTGCGCGCACCGCGGCCGTGACCCGGCGCGCGTTCGTCGTCGTCGCCGACGCCTGCGGCGCCGGGGCGCTGCCCGATGCGGCCGCCTACGGCGACGCTGGGACGGACACCCTCGGCCATCTCGCCGAGGCGGTGGGCGGCCTGCGGCTGCCCGCGCTGGAGCGCCTCGGGCTCGGCTCGATCCTCCCGCTGGCCGGCGTGCAGCCCGCACCGGCGCCCGTGCTGCACGGCCGGCTGGCCGCCCGGGGCCCCGGCAAGGACTCGGCCACCGGCCACTGGGAGCTCATGGGGGCGGTCCTCGAGCAGCCGCTGCCCACCTACCCGGGCGGCTTTCCAACCGCTCTGCTCGCCTCGCTGGCGCAGCGCACCGGCCAGCGCTTCGTGTGCAATCGCCCCTACGACGGCATCGCCGCCATCGACGACTTCGGCGTCGAGCACCTGCGCGACGGCGCGCTCATCCTCTACACCTCACAGGACTCCGTCCTGCAGCTCGCCGCCCATGTCGACCGCCTCGACGAGCCGGCGCTGCATCGCGTGTGCGCCGCCGCGCGCGAGGTGATGCGCGGCGAGCACGCCGTGGGCCGCGTCATCGCCCGCCCGTTCGCGGGGGAGCCCGGCGCCTTCCGGCGCACCGAGGGGCGCAGGGACTTCGCGCTGGCGCCACCGGGGCCCACCCACCTCGACGCGCTGCGCGCGGACGGCGTGCAGATCCACGCGGTCGGCAAGGTCCACGACCTGTTCGCCGGGAAAGGGATCGACCACGCCCATCCGGGTGCCACGAACGTGCGCGCGCTGGCCGAGACGACGCGCCTGGTGGAGGATCTCGACGCGGGCCTGGTTTTCACCAACCTGGTAGAGACGGACGAGCTCTACGGGCACCGCAAGGACGTCGAGGGCTTCCACACCGCGCTGCGCGAGCTCGACGCGGTGATGGCCGTGTGGCTCGATCGGCTGCGCATCGGCGACCTGCTCGTCCTCACCGCCGACCACGGCTGCGATCCAGCCGCCGCGCACAGCGACCACACCCGGGAGCACGTCCCGCTGCTGGCGGTCTTCGAGGGTCACGCGGGGCGCCGCCACGACGGGGCGATGGCCGACGTGGGCGCCAGCGTCCTGCGCTGGCTGGCCGGTCGCGACGAGCCCGGGCTGCCGGGCACGGCGTTCCTCTAGATTCGCACGGATGCCCGAGCTCCCCGAGGTCGAGACGATCCGCCGCCAGCTCGCGCCGCTTGTCGAGGGCCGCACGCTGCGCGAGCTGGAGATCGGGGACCCGCGCTGGTGCGAGCCGCTGCCCACGGCCGCGCTGCGCGACGCCCTGGAGGGCCGCCGCGTGCAGCGCCTGTCGCGCCGCGGGAAGTACCTGATCTGGGAGGCCGCCGGCGACGTGCACCTGCTGATGCACCTGCGCATGACCGGCACGCTGCTGTATGACCCAGCGCCCGCCACCGCGTACGGCCGGGTGCGCTTTGCGCTCGACGACGGCCACGAGCTGCGCTTCTGCGACCCGCGCCGCTTCGGCACCGGGGAGCTGGCCGCCGATACCGCGGCGCTGGGCGCCTTCCTCGCGGCGCGGCTGGGCGTCGAGCCGCTCGGGCCGGAGTTCACCGCGCAGCGCCTGGGTGGCGAGGCCCGCGGGCGCCGCGCGCCGATCAAGGCCTTGCTGCTCGACCAGCGCCGGGTGGCCGGCGTGGGGAACATCTACGCCGA
>JACCQW010000429.1 GCA_013813955.1 Solirubrobacterales bacterium | reverse complement strand
GCGCCCGCGCGCTCGGCCTCCAGGCGCGCGAGCATCCGGTTGAACGCCTCGCGCAGCCGGGCGACGTCCGCGGGCTCGGTCGGCGACGCCTCGGCGCGCATGCCGGGGGCGGTGAGATCGACCCGCGCCATGGTCGCGGTGAGCGACTCCAGCGGGGCGAAGCGCCGGCGCAGGACGAAGTTGTTGGCCAGCACGGTGGCGAGGATCGCCGCGGCCAGCACGAGGAACTGGCGCAGCCCGGCGGAGTCGTCGAGGTCAAGGCGCGCGGCGACGCTCGCAGCGAACACCGTCGCGACGATCAGGGCGGTGTTGACGGTCAGCACCTGGGAGAGGAGGGCGGGCCTGCGCATTGGGGTCCTGACCCCATGTCGGCCGGGCCGCCCTCGATCGATACTGCACGTGCAGCTCCCTCCACGAAGGTTCGAAGCCCTGCGAAGGGGCGTCCCGCCGCAGCACGGGACGCCCCTTCTGCGTTTCGCTTCCGGCCGAACGCCCTCGCTACACTTTCTGAAGCACCGAAAGCCGACCGAGATTGAGGAGTTTGCCCGTGAGTCCCTCCGGCGCGGAGTTCATCCGCCAGATCAAGAGCCAGATCGCCGAGGTCGACCCGTCCGAGGTCCACGATGTCGTCGCGGCCGGCAACGGCGCGGCGATCATCGACGTCCGCGAGACCGAGGAGCTCAGCCAGGGCCACCTGCCCGGCGCCAGGCACGTGCCGCGCGGCTACCTGGAGTCGCGCATCGAGGGCGCGGTGCCCGACCGCGGGCAGCGCGTGGTGCTGTACTGCGCCTCGGGCAACCGCTCCGCGCTGGCCGCCCGGACGCTGCAGGACCTCGGCTACGAGGACGTCGCGTCGATGACCGGCGGCATCACGCTGTGGAAGGACCGCGGCTACGAGGTCGAGGTCCCGCGCACGCTGACCCCCGAGCAGCGCGAGCGCTACAGCCGCCACATGCTCGTGCCGGAGATCGGCCTGGAGGGCCAGCAGAAGCTGCTCGATGCCAAGGTGCTGCTGCTCGGCGCCGGGGGCCTGGGCTCGCCGACCGCGCTCTATCTCGCCGCCGCCGGCGTGGGAACGATCGGCATCGTCGACGACGACGTCGTCGACCTCTCCAACCTGCAGCGCCAGGTCATCCACACGACCGACCGGATCGGCACGCCGAAGGTCGACTCCGCCGAGGAGGCCATGAAGGCCATCAACCCAGGCGTCGAGGTCGTCAAGCACCAGACGCGGCTGGACGCCTCGAACATCATGGAGATCATCACCGGCTACGACGTGATCGTGGACGGCGCCGACAACTTCCCTACGCGCTACCTGCTCAACGACGCCACCGTGCGCCTGCGGATCCCCGTGGTCAGCGCTTCGATTCTCGGCTTCGACGGGCAGCTGTCGGTCTTCAAGCCCTACGACGGCCCGTGCTACCGCTGCCTGTACCCGGTGCCGCCGCCGGCCGAGCTGGCCCCCAGCTGCGGCGCCAACGGCGTGCTCGGCGTGCTGCCCGGCACGATGGGCCTGCTGCAGGCCACCGAGGTCGTCAAGCTCATCGTCGGCGCCGGCGAGCCGCTCATCGGCCGCCTGCTGCTCTACGAGGCGCTGGGGGCGACGTTCACCGAGCTGAAGGTGCGCCGCGACCCCGACTGCCCGATCTGCTCGCGCCCGCCCGAGGAGATCTCCGACGACGAGATCGGCGTCTTCCCCGACTACGAGGCGTTCTGCGCCGCCGCGGGCTAGGCTGCCGCTCGCGATGCCCACCGTGAAGATCCCACCCGTGCTGCGCGCCTCGGTCGGCGGCGCCAAGGAGGTCGACGCCTCCGGCGAGAACGTCGGCGACGTCCTGCGCGACCTCGCCGGCCAGCACCCCTCCACGCAGGGGCAGATCTTCGCGGAGGGCGGCGAGCTGAACCGCTACGTAAACGTCTACCTCAACGACGAGGACGTGCGGGTGCTCGACGGCCTGGACACCGCGGTCGGCGGCACCGACGTGCTGGTCATCCTGCCCGCCATGGCGGGCGGGTCGGCCTAGATCAGGTCGAGGACAGTCCGAAGCCCACGCCGGTCAGCTCCTCGGAGACCTTCCACAGCCGCCGCGCGGCGTCGCGGTCCTGCGCGCGGTCGCTCGTGCCCACCGTCTGCGGGTGCCCGCGCGCCTCGCCAGGGCCGCCCGGCCCGACGTAGGTCCCGCCCGGCAGATCGGGCACCGTCGCCGCGTACAGCGTGGGCAGCGCGCCCATGTCGTCGCTCTGGGCGAAGAGGAGGTTGCCGAGCTTCATCAGCGGCTTGACGAGCGCCGCGGGGGCGCCCATGACGGGGCCCGCGGTCTGCAGGTTCGTCGCCGCGTAGCCGGGATGGGCGGCCATGCTGCGCAGGTCAAGGCCCGCGTTCTCGGCGCGGCGCTGCAGCTCCAGCGCGAAGACGAGGTTGGCGAGCTTGGACTGCCCGTACGCCGACCAGCGTCCGTAGGAGCGCTCGCCCTGCAGGTCGTCGAAGTCCAGTCGCCCCATCCGGTGCGCGCCGCTGGAGATCGTCACGACGCGCGGGCTGCTGCTCGCGCGCAGGCGCTCGAGCAGCAGCCCGGTCAGCGCGAAGTGCCCGAGGTGGTTCGTGCCGAGCTGCAGCTCGAAGCCGTCGGCCGTCTCGCGGCGCGGCGTGGCCATCACGCCCGCGTTGTTGACGAGCAGGTCCAGCGTGGCGTGGGGCAGGCCGGCGGCGAACGCGCGCACCGAGGCCAGGTCGGCGAGGTCGAGCACCGCCACCCGCACGGCCGCCGCGGGCACCGCGGGCACCGCCTCCCGGA
>JACCQW010000383.1 GCA_013813955.1 Solirubrobacterales bacterium | reverse complement strand
GCCACGTCGCGCGCGACGCGGTGTTGCCCACGACCAGCCCGAAGTGCCCCGCGCGCAGCGTCAGCTCGTGCACGTCGGCGCGCGGAGCGGCCCGCAGGACCGCGCGCACGGCCGCCGCCGGTGCGATCTCGTCCACCGTGCCGACGACGCACAGCACCGGGCACGCGATGTCGGCCAGCGTGACGAGCCGGTCCTCGATGACGAAGCCGCCCGACAGCATCCGGTTGTGCGAGACGAACTGCGCGATGAACTCCGCCAGCGCCGGCCCCGGCCAGGCCACCCAGCCCTGGTCCTGCAGGAACCGGCGCTGGCGCTCGCGCGGGAGCAGCGCCTCGCGGTCGTGCAGCTGCATGACGAAGTCCAGGCGCTGGCGCAGCGACTTGACCGGGTCCAGCAGGCGAAAGCCGGTCCGGCTGGCCCAGGCGGGCAGGGCGCGCCGGGCCAGCACGTGGTCGGCCAGAAAGCCCGCCCCGCGCACCGCGAGCTCCTCGGGGATGCCCAGCGGCAGGGCGCCGCGCGTGTCGACCGGGCTGCCGAAGGTGACGAGCGAGGCGATGCCCTCGCTGCGGCGGTAGGCAGCGGTCTGATAGCAGAACATCCCGCCCTGGGAGTAGCCGCCCAGGTGCACGTCGCGGCCGGTCACGTCGCGCACCCGATCGACCGCGTCGCTGATCGCGAGGACGTGGTCGGTGAGCGTGCGCTCGAGGCCGCCCTCCTCGTGCTCGGGGGCGCCGAAGTCGACGACCCAGGGATCGATGCCCTGCTCCTTGAGCACGCCCACGGCGCTCGCCGAGGGCGAGACGTCGTACACGTCGGCGGCGAGCATCATCGGCGGCACGAGCAGCAGCGGCGGGCCCGGTGCGGCCGGGTCGGCGCCCGGCTCGGGCGCGAAGTAGCGGCGCAGGCGGTAGATCGGCTGCTCGGCGACGACCTCGAAGGGCGACGCCTCCTCACCGGTCTGCAGCCCGCCGAAGCGCGCGACCTCCAGCGCGTTCTGGGCCGCGACGCCGAGGCGCGATGCCGGCCGGGTGATCGCGTCGGGGAGCAGCGCCACGCGCCCAACGCTAATGGGATGCCCGCCGCGCCGTCAGGGTCCGCTACCCGCCGGTGATCAGCCGGGTGGCCCGGCCGCGCGTGACGAAGGCCAGCACCCAGCGGACGAAGACCACCAGCCGGTTCTGCAGGCCCACCAGGAACAGGATGTGCACGAACAGCCAGGTGAGCCATGCGAGCGCGCCGCTGAAGCGCATGCCCTTGATGTCCGCGACGGCGGCCTTGCGCCCGATCGTGGCCATGTCGCCCTTGTCGCGGTAGCTGAACGGCTCGCCCTCCGCCTGGCCGTCCAGGCGCTCGCGGATGCGCCCGGCGACGTAGCGCCCCTCCTGGATCGCCGGTTGCGCTACGCCCGGCAGCCCGCGATCGCCGCCTGCCCCGTCGGAGACGCGCACCATGTCGCCGATCGCGAAGACCTCGGGATGACCGGGCAGCGTGCAGTCGGGCTCGACGGTGATCCGGCCGGCGCGGTCGGGCTCGAGGCCGGCCTCCTCCGCGAGCGCGCGGGCCAGCGGCGAGGCGGCCACGCCGGCGGCCCACAGCACGGTCTCCGTGCGCAGCGGCGCGGGCTCGCCGCCCTGCTCGGACAGCGTGACGCTCCCTTCGCCGACGTCGACGACCATCGTGCTCAGCCTCGGGGTCACCCCGAGGCGCACCAGCGCACGCTCGGCCTTCGCCGGCAGCCTGCCGGCGTAGGCCGACAGCACACGGTCGCCGGCCTCCACCAGCAGGACGCGCGACTCGCTCGGGTCCATGTGACGGAAGTCGTGGCGCAGCGTCCCGCGGGCGATCTCGGCGATCTGCCCGGCCAGCTCGACGCCCGTGGGCCCGCCGCCGACGACCACGAAGGTCAGCCAAGCCCGGCGGCGCTCGGGGTCCTGCTCGAGCTCGGCGGCCTCGAAGGCGATGAGGATCCGGCGGCGGATCTCCAGCGCATCCTCGACGGTCTTCAGCCCGGGCGCGTGGCGCGCCCACGCGTCGTTGCCGAAGTACGAGTGCCCGGCCCCCGCCGCGACGACCAGCGTGTCGTAGGTCAGCTCGCCGGAGGACCGGCCGTTGGCCTGGCGGCCCAGGAGCACCTTGCGCGCGCCGAGGTCGAAACCCTCGACCTCACCCAGCAGCACCGTCGCGTTGCGCTGGCGCTTGAGGATGCCCCGCAGGGGCGAGGCGATCTCCCCGGGCGACAGCGCGCCCGTGGCGACCTGGTAGAGCAGCGGCTGGAAGAGGTGGAAGTTGCGCCGGTCGACGAGCGTGACCTCCACCGGCGCCCGGCGCAGCGCGCGCACCGCGGACAGCCCGGCGAAGCCGCCCCCCACGACCACGACCCGGTGCGCCGTGACGCGATCGGCCCCCATCGGCGCGCACCCTAGCCCGTGGCACGACCGGGCGAGCCCTGGGCGACGGGCGTAGGATGCCCGCGTGCCCGAGATCTCCCCCTCGCTGTACCGCGCCGGCCACGGCGAGCCGCTCGTCCTGCTGCACGGCTTCATGGGCACCTGGCACCACTGGCGCCCGGTGATCGCCGAGCTCGTCCCGCGCTACGAGGTCATCGCCCCCACCCTCTCCGGCCACGACGGCGGCCCGCCCTTCACCAAGACCGGCGCGCTGCGCATCGCCGATGCCGCCGACTCGCTCGAGGAGCACCTCGACGAGCTGGGGGTCGGGACCGCGCACCTCGTGGGCAACTCGATGGGCGGTGGGCTGGCGATCGAGCTCGCCAAGCGCGGGCGCGCCCGCAGCGTCGTCGCGCTGGCGCCGGGCGGTGGCTGGCGGCCCGAGAGCGGCGAGCATGAGCGCCTCGTGCGCTTCTTCGTGCGCACGAACCGGATGGCCCGGGCCTCGGCCTCACGGCTGCCGATGGTGATGCGCCGGCCGCGCATGCGCCGGCTGGCGCTGCGCGACGTCATGTGGCGCGGCGAGCTCGTCGCGCCCGTGGACGCCGTCCACGTAGTGCGCAGCTCGCTGCGCTGCTCGATCTTCGACCTCGTGCTGCAGGCGCTGCGCACCAACGGCGCGATGCTCGAGGACCTCGACCAGGTGGCCGCCCCGACGCTGATCGCCTGGCCCCAGCACGACCGCGTCCTGCCGATGGCGCTGCACAGCGACCGCTTCCGCGCGGAGATCCCGGGCGTGGAGTTCCGCGTGCTGCCCGCGGTAGGCCACGTCCCGATGTGGGACGACCCCCGCCTCGTGGTCGAGACGATCCACGGGTTCGTCTCGCGCCACGCCGGAACCGGTGCCGGTTCCGGGGCGGCGCGGGCTCCCGCGGCGGCCTGACGGCCACGGGTCAGGCCGGTCCTGACCAGCACCTCGCCTTGTCGTCGACGAGCACGCCGTCAGCGTCGGCGCCTCGCCGGTCAGGACGATCCCGAGAGCCCTGCCAGCAGCCACCGCGTGTGCGCGAGGACGCGCTCGGGAGCGAAGCGGGCGGGGTCGGTGAGCACGAGGCGGACCGCCTCGTCGGCCAGCGCGCTCAGCGTTCGGGCGGTCAGCTCGGGATCCGGGCTGGGCCGCCCGAGCCAGTCGCGCTCGGCGATCGCCTGCGCGAGCTGGCCGACGATCACCGCGCGCGCGCGCTCCACGTGCTCGCGCAGCGCCGGCGGAGCGCCCTCGGGCGGGACCAGGAACAGCCGCCAGGTCTGCGGGTCGGCGATCGCCACCTCCAGGTAGCGGCGCAGCGCGACGGCCAGCGCGTCGGCCGGAGCGTCCGGCGGCGCTTCGGCCGTGACGATCGCGCCGAGCTGGGCGAGCGCCCGCTCGGACTCGCGGTCGAACAGCGCCTCCAGCAGGCCCTCGAGGTTGTCGAAGTGCGCGTAGACGATGGGGCGCGTGATGCCCGCCCCCCGCGCGACCGCCTCGATCGACACGGCATGGAAGCCGCCGGCCAGGACGATCGTCTTCGTCGCGTCCAGCAGCTGCTCGCGGCGCTGCGCGGCCGTCAGGCGGGTGCGCGGCACGGTCACGCGCTCAGCCCCGCCCGCGGGCGCTCATGCGGTCACCGCACCGGCGGCCACGGCGGGGGCCGCCGCCGGGCGCAGCTCGTAGCTGTCCGCGTCGAAGCTGCGCAGCTGCCGGCGGAAGCGGAACGTCCAGTCGGGCCACAGCGTCGCGTTGCGCCCCGAGGCGTCCAGGTACCAGCTCGAGCAGCCCGTGTTCCAAACCGTCCCCTCCGCGCGCGCGTCGACATCGGCGGCCGACGCGGCCAGGACCTCCGGGCGCAGCTCCACCGCAGCGGCGTCTCGCCGGCGCATCGTGCGCAGCGCGTCGATGACGTAGGCCACCTGGGACTCGATCATGTAGACCATGGAGCCGTGGCCCAGCCCCGTGTTCGGGCCGAGCAGCATGAACAGGTTGGGAAAGCCCGGGATCGCGGTGCCCAGGTGCGCGCGCGGGCTGCCCTGCCAAATATCGTCCAGCGAGCGCCCGTCGCGCCCGCGCACGAGACTGGCGATGGGCATGTCGGTGACGCGGAAGCCGGTGCCGAAGATGATCGCGTCGACGTCGATGGCCTCGCCGGCGGCGGTAACGATCGAGCGCTCGCGCACCTCGGCGATGCCGTCGGTCACGAGCTGCACGTTGTCGCGCCCGAGCGCGGGGTACCACCTGTTCGACGGCAGGATCCGCTTGCAGCCGATCGTGTAGTCCGGCGTCACCCTACGGCGCAGCTCCGGGTCGGAGACCTGCTTGCGGATGTGTGCGCGCGCGACGCGCTCGGCGAGCCTCATGAGCCGGGGCTGCTTGACGAAGCCCAGCACGAAGGACTCGCGCCCGGCATAGACGCCCGCGCGCGCGAGGCGCTGCAGCGCGGGCACGCGGCGAAACAGCCAGCGCTCGGCCTTCGTCGTCGGGCGCGACGGATGGGGCATGACCCACGGCGCCGTGCGCTGGAAGACGTGCAGGCGCTGCACCTCGCGCGCGATCTCCGGGACGAGCTGGATCGCCGAGGCACCGGTGCCGACGACCGCGACGCGCTTGCCGGCGAGGTCGTAGTCGTGGTCCCAGCGGGCGGAGTGAAAGACGCGCCCGGCGAAGCGCTGGAGGCCGGGCAGCTCGGGCGCCTTGGGCTCGAACAGCGGGCCGGCGGCGGTCACGAGCACGCGGGCGCGCACGGTGCCGCCGGTCGTCTCGACGTTCCAGCGCGCGGCCGCGTCGTCCCAGTCCGCGCCGGTGACCAGCGTGTTCGTGTGTACATGGGGGCGCACGCCGAGGTCGTCGGCGCACCGGCGCAGGTAGGCGCCGATCTCCGGCTGGGAGGAGTACGTGTTCCTCCAGCCGGGGTTGGGCGCGAAGGAGAACGAGTAGAGGTTCGACGGGACGTCGCAGCCGCAGCCCGGGTAGGTGTTGACGTGCCACGTGCCGCCGACGTCGTCGGTGCGCTCGAGAACGACGAAGTCCGTGATGCCCTCCTGGCGCAGGCGGATCGCCATGCCCAGTCCCGAGAAGCCGCTCCCGACGACGGCCACCTCGACCTCCATCCGCTCCAGCGTGTCCACGATCGTTTCCTCCTTCTCGGTTACGTTCACGTAACTTACATCTTCGTAACCGGATGTCGAGCGCTAGGCTGACGGCCATGTGTCGAAACATCCGCACCCTCCACAACTTCGAGCCGCCCGCGTCCGAAGACGAGGTCCGCGCCGCCGCCGTGCAGTACGTCCGCAAGATCAGCGGATCGACCAAGCCGTCACAGGCCAACGCCGAGGCGTTCGAGCGTGCCGTCGACGCCGTCGCCGACGCGTCGCGCACCCTGCTCGACTCGCTGGTCACCACGGCGCCGCCCAAGGACCGCGAGGCCGAGGCGGCCAAGGCGCGGGCACGCAGCGCCGCGCGCTACGCGGCCTAGCTGCGGGTACCGCTGAGTCCTCGCGACATAGGTCGCCCCGGGTCTCAGGGCGGCGGGAACCGGCCCGCGATGCACGCCCACCCGGTGACGCAGCGCACATACCGCTGAGAGCTCCCCCGGTAGCGTTGCGCCGCCTCCATGCTCGGCCGCATCGCAGACCTGACCTGGCGCCGGCCGAAGCTCGTGCTGGCGCTCGTCTGCGCCTTCGTGGTCCTCGCCGCCGCGCTGGGCCACGACGTCGAGGGCCGCCTCAAGGCCGCCGGGTTCACCGACAGCGCGTCGGAGAGCGAGCGCGCCACGGCGCTGCTGCGCGACGAGCTCGGCTACGACGCCACCCCGGGGATCGTCGTGCTCGTGCGCGCCCGGGACGGCGGCCCGCTGGACGTCTCGCGCCCGGCGGTCCGGCGGGAGGTCGCCCGCATCGGTCGCGAGCTCGCGGGCACCGAGCACGTGGGGCGCGTGATCAACCCGCTGGAGGATCCGCGCCGGGCGCGGTCGCTGGTCGCCACGGACGGCCGCTCACTTGTGATCTCGGGTCATCTGTCGACCCAGGACATCGAGGACGAGGGCGGCGTCGCCGCGGAGGAGGCCGGTCGCCGGATCGCCTCGACCACGCTCGACGTCTCCCTGGGGGGCTTCGCGGCCAGCTTCAACGACGTCAACGATCAGACGCGCGCCGACCTGACGAAAGCGGAGCTGATCGCGTTCCCGATCCTGGCCGTCCTGCTGCTGCTGGTCTTCCGCGGCGTCGTGGCGGCCGCGATCCCGCTGCTCATCGGCGTCGTCTCGATCCTCGGGACTTTTCTGGTGCTGCGGGTGATGTCGGGCTTCGTCGACACGTCGCTGTTCGCCCTGAACATCGCCACCGCGCTCAGCCTCGGGCTCGCGGTCGACTACGCGCTGCTGCTCGTCTCCCGTTACCGGGAGGAGCTCGAGCGCGCGGGCGGGGCCACGCGCGAGGCGCACCGCCGGACCGTGATGACCGCGGGACGAACCGTGCTGTTCTCCGGCTTCACCGTCGCGGTTGCGCTGGCGGCGCTCGTCCTGCTGCCACAGCGCTTCCTGTACTCCGTGGCCATCGGCGGCGCCGCCGTCGGGGTCCTCTCGGCGGTCATCGCCGTCCTCGTGGTGCCATCGCTCCTGGCCCTGCTGGGCACCCGTGTCAACGCGCTCGCGGTACGCCGCGGCCCTGCCGTCTCCGACGAGTCCGACGGGTGGTACCGGCTCGCGCGCGGCGTGATGCGCCGGCCGGTCGCGGTCGCGCTGGCCAGCGTCGCGCTGCTGCTGGCGGCCTCGACGCCGCTGCTCTTCACGACCCTCACGGGGCCCAGTGCCGAAGCGGTGCCGCCCGGTCAGCCCTCCCACGCGGTCAACGAGTACCTCCAGGAGCGCTACCCGCGCGACGTGACCGAGGCGATCACCGTGACCGTCCGCGGACAGATCGGCGACACGCAGCTCGCGCAGATGGCCCGGCGGATCGAAGCTGTCGACGGCATCGCGGGCGCGGCGCGGTTCGCGCGCGCATCCGAGCGCACCGCGTTCGCCAACTTCGCCCCGGACGGGGCCGCGCTGTCGCGCTCGGCGCAGGACGCCGTCGACGAGATCCGCGCGCGCGGCGCACCCGGCCCGGCCGGGGTCCTCGTGTCCGGGAACACCGCCCGCTTCATGGACGAGAAGCAGAGCCTCCTCGACCACCTGCCGCTGGTGGGCGCGATCATCGCCGGCTGCACGCTGCTGCTGCTGTTCATGCTCACCGGCTCGGTGCTCCTGCCGGTCAAGACGCTGATGATGAACGTGCTGACGCTCGCGGCGACGCTCGGGATCCTCGTGCTCGCCTTCCAGGAGGGCTGGCTGACCAGCCCGCTGGACTACACGGGCCCGGCCGCCATCGAGGTGACGAGCCTGGTGTTCCTGTTCGCGGTCATCTTCGGCCTGGCCACCGACTACGCGGTGCTCGTGATGGCCCGCATCAAGGAGCAGCACGACCTGGGCGCGACCAACGAGCAGGCGGTGGCGACCGGGATCGGGCGGACCGGCCGGGTGATCACCGCCGCGGCGGTGATGATCGCCGTCGTGTTCCTGGCCTTTGCCGTCAGCTCGGTGTTCTTCATGAAGCAGGTCGCGATCGGCCAGGCCGTCGGCGTGCTGATCGACGCGACGATCGTCCGAGCTCTGCTCGTCCCGTCGCTCATGCGGCTGTTCGGCGAGTGGAACTGGTGGGCTCCGGCGCCGTTGCGGCGCTTTCACCGGCGCTTCGGGTTGCGCGAGGCCTAGGTGTAGGCCCGGCGGCGGCCGGGCCCAGAGGCCCTATGCCGGGTCGCGGCGCTCGAGCGGTCTGGTGGCGGGCCCCTCCAGGACGGCGCCGTCGGTGTCGAAGCGCGACCCGTGGCACGGGCAGTCCCAGGTGCGCTCCGCGGCGTTGAATCGCACCAGGCAGCCCAGGTGCGTGCAGCGCAGCGAGACCGCGTGCAGGGCCCCGGCCTCATCGCGGTAGACGCCCTTCTTGCCCAGCCCGTCGCGCACCACCCCGCCCTCGCCCGGCGCGAGGGCGTCGGCGGAGCCGGGCCGCGGCGGCCGGATCCGATCGCCGACGAAGTCGGCTCCGACCTTGGCGTTGACCTGGGCCAGCTTGGCCAGCCCGCCGACGCCGACCCGGCTGGGGCTGAAGCGCTGCGCCCGCGGGCTCTGGCGGCCGGCGATCAGGTCGCTGATGATGCGCGCGGCGAGCGTCCCGCCCGTGAACCCCCACTTCTGAAAGCCGGAGGCGACGTACAGCCGCGACGAGCGCGGGTAGGGACCGATCACCGGCAGGTGGTCCCAGGACGTCGGGTCCTGGGCCGACCAGCGGTGGGTGACCGCCTCCACGTCCCAGTGCTCGCGGGCGAAGGTCTCCAGGCGCGCGTAGCGCTCCGGCGTGGCCTCGCTCGCCCCGGTGGCGTGCCCCTCCCCGCCGACGATCAGCAGGTCTCCGTAGGAGCGCAGCGAGCGCGAGGTGCTCCCCGCCGAGATCGACATCCCCTGCGGAACGCTGCCGCGCAGGCGGGCGGCGATGCAGTACGAGCGCGTCGGCTCCAGGCGCGCGAAGAACAGCCCGCGGTCCAGCAGCGGGTAGTGCGCGGCGTCGACGACCTGCCGGGCGGTCACCGTCCCCGCCGTGGTGCGCACGCGGCACGGCGCGCCGGCCTCGACGCCGACGGCCCGGGTCTGCTCATGCACGACCGAGCCGTCGCCGTGCACCGCCGCGGCGAGCCCCTGCACGTAGCGCACGGGGTGCAGTTGCAGCTGGTCGTCGAGGCGCACGGCGCCCTGGACCGCGTAGGGCACGTCGATCTCGTCGACGAGATCGACCTGCAGGCCCGCGGCGCGCGCCGCGTCGTGCTCGCCCTCCACCGCGGAGCGCTCCCCCTCGGAGGCCGCGTAGGTGAAGGCGGGCCGGCGCTCGAGATCGCAGTCGATGCCCTCCTCGGCGACGATCCCCGCGAGCAGCCCGACCGCCGCGAGGCTCGCCTGCGCGTAGTCCTCGGCGCCGTCGTCGCCGTGGCGGCGGCGGATCGTGCTCAGCACGGTCTGCTGCAGCGCGCTGACCTTCGCGGTCGTGCAGCCCGTGACGCCCGAGCCGACCCGGCGCGCCTCGAGCACGGCCACGCGCGCGCCGTCACGCTTGAGCAGCAGGGCGGTGGTCAGGCCGGCGATCCCTCCGCCCAGCACGGCGACGTCGACATCCAGGTCGCCGGCCGGCGGCGGGTAGGCGGTGCTCGCGCCCTGGTCGAGCCAGAGCGACTGATCGGCGGAGGTCGTCATGGGATGCCTCTACCCCGAACCATCGCTCAGCTTGCGCTCCAGGGCCGGCAGGTCGGCGGCCGGCGCAACCGTGAGCGCGCCGATTTCGCTCGGCACGGGCTCGCCGCGTCCCCGCAGCTCGGCCGTGACGAGCTGCGCCATGCGCCGGCACGCCGTCTTCGCGAAACGCACCTGCTCACGACGGCCGATCAGGGCGAAGCCCAGGCGCAGGATCGGGTTGCCCGTGCGGGCGGCGCGCGCGAAGGCGTGGATGCGGAACTCCACCCGGCCGCTGTCCAGCCACTTCCAGACCGCGTAGTCCATCTGGCCCATCTCGAAGTGACCTTCGAGCGTGCGGTAGTTCCATCCTGAGACCTGCACCTCGCGGCCCTCGACGACAGCGCGCTCGTCGAAGCGCTCGCCGACGCGCACCCCGGCGTGCAGCCTCAGGCCGTGCCAGCGCACCTCGAGCAGCATGTCGCGGCCCTCCAGCGGGCCTTCGCGATCGTAGATACCGCGGACGAGGTCCGGGTCGGGGAACTCGTAGTCGTGCAGGAGTCGTGTGGCGACCGCGAACGCCCCGTCGGGCAGCGGCTCGCCCGGCGCCTCGCCGGCCAGCGGCTGGCAATAGGCGTCGATGTGCCACCCGTTGGCGCGGGTGTACTCCGCGCGGCGGGCGAGGTCGAAGTTCAGCGGCCGGTCGGCGAGATCGGCGAGCAGGGCGGTGACGTCCGCGCGCGCGAAGGGCGGATGGCGCGGCGGCTGCGGAGCCACGCGCCGGGTGTCGACATCGATGGCTCCCTCGCGGCGTCCGCCGGTGAGCTCGACGATGCGCTCGAGATAGGAGACCCACATGTGGAACTGGACCTCCTTGGACATCCGCAACCGGTCGTAGAGCACCTCGGAGAGCCGGTCGCCCGAGCGCGCCCAGGACTCGATGGTGAACTGCATCGGATGGCCGTCGGCGGCCGAGAACTCGATCTGTCCGGCTTCGAGGTGCCCGTCGAGCGTCGCCAGCCGATAGGAGGTTGCAGTGGTGCCCACGACGCGCACCGGGCCGTCCCAGGGGCCGGGCATCCGCACCACGAACTCGTCACCGACCGCGAGTCGCCCCGATGCGCCCCGCACCTTCTCGAAGCGGGCGAACTCCGACGGCGAGACGCGGTTGGGATCCTCGCCCAGGCGAGCGATCAGCTCGGTCGCCGTCATCTCGGCGCCGGAGATGCGTGCGTGATAGCGGCGGTGCAGCAACGCGCCGACGCCATCTTCGACCGGCTGCAGCCGGTGACGATCCCCGGGGGGCTCGGGCGCGGCCGGCGGCATGTGGTCGCTGAGCGCCCCGGGGCGCTCGCGGCGGTGGGTCGGCGTCGTGCGCCACATATAGCGCCAGGACGTCAGGCCGATCCCGAGCGGCCAGCGGGCGGCCGTCCTCAGAAATCGCGGGGCCGGCGGCATCCCGTCCGGGTACCCGCTGTGACCCGCGCCATCACGAGCGCCCGATCGGGGTGGGGTTTGCTGGGAATCGGGTACTGGCCGGAGCGTGATCACGTCCGCTCTCAGCCGGATCGGCCTCCGCGGCTGGCATGTCCATCTCGCCTCGCTCGGCTCGGTCTGTCTCTGCGTCGGCCTGTGGATCCGGGCCAAGACCGTCGATCAGGACGAGCGCGGCAACGCCGAGCGCCGTGCCCTGTTCGTCGGGCTGTGGCCGCCCACGCTGTGGCTGATCGGCGACTCGCTCGAACGCCGCGAGTGAGTCGCGCTCAGGAGGAGCCCTCCTCGAGCGCCGTGAACGCCATGGCGGTGGCGATCGCATAGACGGCGTGATGCAGGGCGTCGATCGCGATCTCCGCGGGGTCGCTCTTCCAGGGCGGCGGCGCGACGTCCAGCGCGGGGAGCATGACCTGGGCCGAACCCCACACCGCGGCGAAGTGCGCGGCGACGGCCACGGGCCCGTCGATCCCGGCCGCGTGCAGCAGCCCGCGCACGGCGCCCCAAGAGGTCCCGTAGCTCCAATGCACGACGGTGGAGAACCGGGCCGTGCCGGCCGGGTTACGGGGCTGGACCCCGAGCACCTTGCCCGCGGCATCGGCCGGCGCCGAGCTGGACCCGCGCCCGCGCAGCTTGGCCTCGAGCGTGCTCGACGCGGTCATCGCCACCGTGCCGGCCGCACCGGCGAACAGCCCCTTGCCGACCGCGCCGGCAGTGTCTCCCAGTCCCACGATCGACCTCGACCCGATCAGGTCAGGCGGTCGTACGCCGCGCCGGTCGCCACCGCATAGAGCCCCTTGTGCAGCACGTCGGGGGCCAGCTCCTCGAGGCTCCACTCCCAGGGCCAGGGCGAGATCCCGAGTCCCTTGTAGAGCACCGCGTCGCTCGTCCACATAAGCGCGAAGTGCGTGGCCGCGGCCGCGGGACCACGGAGGCCGGCACGGCCGATCGCCGCGCGGATCGTGCCCTGCGTCATGCCGTGGGCCCAGTGCATGCGTATGGAGATGCGCGCGAGGGCGTCGTCGTCCTCCGGCTTCAGACCCAGCAGCTTCGAGGCGACGTGGCCGGGCACCATCGATGCCCGGCGACCGGTGACGCGCATCTCGGCGGTCTGGGCCGCGGTCATCGCCGCGGTGCCGATCAACCCGGCAAGTGCTCCTTTGATCATGTCCGGTGCTTACCCGACACGGGTCAACTCCACCCGGCCGGCTGGGCGGTTCACGAAACGGTCAGCTCAGGCCGTCGCGTTCTGGCCCAGAACGGAGCGCAGCGCGTCGGCCTGGCGGTGCAGGCCGCCGCAGACGGTCTCGCAGAGCTCGAACACCGAGGGGTCGGCGATCTCGTAGCGCACGAAGTTGCCGTCCCTGGCGCGGGCGACCATGCCGGCGCGGTGCAGCACACCGAGGTGCTTGGAGACGTTCTGCTGTGACGCGGCCGTCGCCTCGGTCAGCTCCTGCACGGTCGCCGGGCTCTGGCGCAGGCGGTCGAGAAGCCGGATGCGCATCGGCTCACCGAGGACCCGGAAGCGATCGGCGACCAGCTCGACGAGCTCTGCGGGAAGGGGCTGTGGAAGGCGCAGCGCCATGGGCGAACTGTACAACCGTGCGGTGGAGTCCAGGGGCTGCCTGCCTGCGAGTCACCCGGTCGGCGGACCTCCGAGGACCAGCGTGTCGACGAGGAGGTACAGGGCGATCGCGACAATGAGGACCGCGAAGGCACGCCCCAGTGCGGCCTGTGGGACGCGCTGCGCGCCGATCGTTCCGAGGAGCGCGCCCACGCCCGTCGAGCCGGCCAGGGCCGTAGTGACCGGCACGTCGAGGCTCGCGTCCGCGACGAGATGGCCGATGAGGGCGCTCAGCCCGGTCAGGGTGATGATCACCAGCGAGGTGGCCACCGAGCGGCGAAATCCCACGCCGAGCCACAGCGTGAGGACCGGCACGATCAGAAAGCCGCCGCCGACCCCGAAGAACCCGGTCAGCGTTCCCACGCCGCCCCCCGCCACGATCACGCGCCCGGTGCGCACGGGCGGGCACACGCCCGTGTCGTCGTCGTTCGTCGCGCCCGCGCGCTGCCAGGTCGCGGCGGCGGCCACGGCCATGACGGGGACGAAGGCGAGGATCAGCACGCGGGCGCTGACGGCGCCGTTGGCCACGGTGCCCGCCACCGAGCCCACCGCCGCCGGCGCGGAGAAGATCAGCGCCAGGCGCCAGCAGACCTGTCCGCGCAGCGCCAGCGCGCCGGCACCGACGCCCGCGGCGATCGCGACCACGATCAGCGAGGCGGTCGACGCGGCGCCCACCCCCTCGCCGAGCACGTAGACGAGGACGGGCAGGGCGAGGATCGCGCCGCCGCCGCCGACGGCGCCGACGACCAACCCGATGGCGATCCCGAAGGGGACCGCCAGCAGGACGTCGGCGGTCACGACCTCATGCGGCCGGACCGTCCTGGGCGCGGAAAGTCGGAAGACCCCTGGACGCCAGCGTGAGGCTGAGCACGTTGGTCCAGTTGCGGTTGATCGTCGCCGCCATCTCCTCGTCGTCGGCGCGGCAGGCGCGCGCCAGTTGCGCGGTCTCCCGATCGTCGACGCGTTCGGCGATCTGCTCGAGCAGGTGCAGGTTGGCGATCTCCAGGTGCTCGAAGACGAACGCGTCGCGGGCGTTGGCGCCATGGTTCTGCCCGCCCAGCGCACCCAGGCGCGCGCGGGCCCGCGCGCCGACCGACATGCCGGTCACGCGGCCGCGTGCCGGGGC
>JACCQW010000379.1 GCA_013813955.1 Solirubrobacterales bacterium | reverse complement strand
GCCCCGGCCAGCATCGCTGGCGCGTCGTCGCGCTGAGCGCCTCGCGCAGCTGGGTCGCCGGCGCCGGCGGCCGTTTCCGGGGCTCGCCGCGCGGTTGAGCCGTCACCTGCCGACCCCGGGCCGACCTCGCGGACGTGAGGCGCGCTAGAATCGCTGCGCTGACCTGCCCTGCGCAGGTCGTTTTTCTGTCCTCACGCGTCACGGAGCTGCCTGTATGGCCCGCGGAGACGTGCGTATCGCTGTGACCCTCGCCTGCGAGGACTGCAAGCGGCGCAACTACCAGACCAATAAGTCCAAGCGCAACAACCCGGATCGCATCTCCATGCGCAAATACTGCAAGTGGTGCAAGCGCCACACGAGCCACCGGGAGACCCGGTAGCCCCTTCGGCGATCCGGATCCGATGGCCCGCAAGCGCCAGCGCGCGAGGGAGCGCAAGGAGAAGCTGCACCGGGAGAACGTTCCCGGTGAGCTCGAACATGCCTCGGCCGAGGTCGACCAGTTCGAGTCCGCCCTCGTCGCGGGAGCCGGGGGGGAGCCCCTCCCGGAGGACAGCGACGCGCTCGACCGCGAGCAGACCGGCCCCGGCGCCGGCGACATCGCCACCACGCCGGTCAAGGACCGCTCGGGATCGCGCCTGGTCAACTTCATCCGCGCCTGCTGGGCCGAGCTGCAGCGCGTGCAGTGGCCCGACCGCCGTCAGGTCGGGCAGGCGACCGCGGTCGTCCTCGGCTTCGTCGTCATGGCGGGCGCGTTCCTCGGTCTCGCCGACGTGGTCGCCGAGAAAATCGTCGATCTCATCCTCTAGCCCTCCGACCTTCTGAGAGACCCATGTTCCGCTGGTACGTCGTCAACACATATTCAGGCCATGAGAACAAGGTCAAGCAGAACCTCGAGCACCGCGTGGTCTCGTTGAACCAGAAGCGCAACGTGCGCCAGGTCGTGGTCCCCACCGAGTCCGTCTCGGAGATGAAGGACAACCAGAAGGTCACGGTCGAGAAGCGCACGATGCCCGGCTACGTGCTGGTCAACATGGAGCTCAACGAGGACTCCTGGGGCCTGGTCAAAGGCACTCCTGGCGTCACCGGCTTCGTCGGCGCGTCCAACGAGCCGGTGCCCCTGACCCAGCCCGAGGTCGACCGCCTGCTGCACCGTGACATCGTGATCAAGGACCGCGTCAAGAAGGCGAGCTTCGCGATCGGGGAGTCGGTCAAGGTCATCTCCGGCCCGCTGTCGGACTTCTCCGGCGAGATCTCCGAGATCAACGAGGACGCGGCGCGGCTGAAGGTGCTTGTGTCAATCTTCGGTCGCGAGACCCCGGTCGAGGTGGGCTATGACCAGGTCAAGAAGATCTAGGGATCGGATGTCTCCAGTGTCCATCGCAACGCGAGGCCGGATGCCTCGCGGAGGTACCCAGTAATGGCCAAGAAGGTTCTGACAACCATCAAGCTGCAGGCCGCCGGCGGCGCTGCGAGCCCGGCTCCGCCGGTGGGTCCCGCGCTGGGCCAGCACGGCATCAACATCATGGAGTTCTGCAAGGCGTTCAACGCCCAGACCCAGGGCGACGCGGGCACGACCATCCCCGTGGTGATCACCGTCTACGAGGACCGCTCTTTCACCTTCATCACCAAGACGCCGCCGGCCGCGGTACTCATCAAGCAGGCGATCGGCCTCGAGAAGGGATCGGGCGAGCCGCACCGCGCCAAGGTGGGCAAGATCACGCAGGCCCAGGTCCGCGACATCGCCGAGAAGAAGCTCGCCGACCTCAACGCCAACGACCTCGACCAGGCATCGAAGATCATCGCCGGCACCGCGCGCTCCATGGGGGTCGACGTTGTCTAGGCACGGCAAGACCTTCACCGCCGCGCGCGAGCAGGTCGACCGCGAGCGCGAGCACACGCCCGCCGAGGCGATCGCCCTCGTCAAGTCCCTGCCCGGCCCGAAGTTCAACGAGTCGATCGAGATCCACGTGCGCACGGGACTGAACGTGCGCCACGCCGACGAGCAGCTACGCGGCACGATCGCGCTGCCAAACGGTTTGGGCAAGGAGGTCACGATCGCGGTCTTCGCCCAGGGCGAGAAGGCGCGCGAGGCCGAGGAAGCGGGCGCCGACCACGTCGGCGCCGAGGACCTCGCCAAGCGGGTGGAGGAGGGCTTCACGGACTTCGACGTCGCCATCGCGACGCCGGACCTCATGCCTGTCGTCGGTCGCCTCGGGCGCGTGCTCGGCCCGCAGGGCAAGATGCCCAACCCGAAGGTCGGCACCGTGACGATGGACGTGCGCAAGGCCGTCGAGGAGTCCAAGTCGGGCAAGGTCGAGTACCGCACCGACCGCACGGCGATCGTCCACCTGGTCATCGGCAAGAAGGACTTCCCCGAGCAGCAGCTGCTGGAGAACTACGCTGCCGTGCTCGAGGAGCTCATCAGGGCCAAGCCGTCCGTGGCCAAGGGGCGCTACCTGCGCTCGATCGTGATGGCCTCGACCATGGGCCCCGGCGTGAAGGTCGACCCCAGCTTCACCCGCGACATCCTTGGGGAGGGCACGACGGCCGCAGCGGCCTGAACGCCCTTCCTCCCGAGACTCCCGGCGGGCCCTCGCGGCCAGAAGTCCGGGCCAGGAGGCAGATGAACCGAGACCAGAAATCCGCGGCGATCGACGAGATCGCCACCCAGATCCAGGAGGCCGACGCGGTGTTCGCGGTGGACTACCGCGGGATCACCGTGCCCCAGGCGGCCGAGCTGCGCGGCAAGCTGCGCGACGCCGACGCCACCTTCCGGATCGTCAAGAACACGCTGACCGAGCGGGCGGCCGACAAGGCCGGCGCCGAGGGGCTGAAGGAGCTGCTCGACGGTCCCACCGCGCTGACGTTCGTGCACGGCGACGCGGCCACGGCCGCCAAGGCGATCGCCGACTTCGCGCGGACCACCGACAAGCTGGCCTTCAAGGGCGGCCTGATGGACGGCGACGCGCTGGCCGCCGAGCAGGTCTCGGCGATCGCGCGGCTGCCCGCGCGCGACGTGCTCCATGCCCAGCTCGTCAACATCGTCGCCGCGCCGCTCACCGGCCTGGCGACGAGCCTCGGCGGTCTGCTCGGCGGCCTCGCGCGCCAGCTCGCGCAGGTCGTGGAGAAGAAGGAGTCCGGCGAGATCGGCGCGGGCGACGCACCCGCGGCGCCCGAGCC
>JACCQW010000373.1 GCA_013813955.1 Solirubrobacterales bacterium | reverse complement strand
GGGCCTGCCACAGGTGCAGGGCACGCACGCCCGCGCTGGGCAGGTAGCTGACGGGCGCGGCCACCGCGCCGATGTCGGGGTGGAAGCGCCCGCCCGTCGGGGGTCTCAGCGCGAAAAGCTCCAGGTTGGCGCCCGCACGCTCGTGCGCGAGGATCTCGTTGACCACAAAGGTCTCCGAGAAGCGCGGGTACACCTTCAGGACGTAGCCGACGCGCGGCAGCTCAGACGGCAAGGCGGGCCTCCGCGGCTCGGATGCTCGGGTGCAGCACCTCGGTGAGCAGCCTGGGCAGCCGCGCCAGGCCGCCGAGGTCGACGAGCTCGCTCGGATGCGTACGCGCGAGAGCGGGCGCGGCCAGCCAGTCGCCCATGGCGGCGGGGGTCGCCTCGTGGGGCGCCAGCGTGTCGATCACCCCGAGCGCGGCCAGCCGCCGGGCGCGGATGAGCTGCTCGCTGCGCGGCAGCACACGGGGGACGACGAGCGTCCGGCAGCCGAGGTGCAGCAGCTCGCACATCGTGTTGTAGCCGCCCATGGCGACCACCGAGCGGGCGCGGTGCAGCAACGGCGCGGGGTCGTCGAGGAAGTCGAGCACGGCGAGGTCCTCGCGTCCCGCGGCCATCGCGAGCAGCTCGTGCCGCCGGGCGGTGGGCATGAACGGGCCCGTGAGCACCACGCCGGACGTGGCGTCCGGCAGCTCGGCGCGCACGAACGCCGAGGCCAGCTCAAAGCCGTCCTGACCGCCGCCGACGAGGCACGCCACCAGGTCTCCGGCCGGCAGTCCCAGCGAGAGGGCGCCGTCGGGCCGGCCGGCGGGCCGCCCGAGGTAGCCGGTGTGGCGGACCTTCGCGGCCAGCCCGTCGTCCATGCCGTACTCGCGCACGGGGTCGTACACCAACGGGTCACCGTAGATCCAGATCGCGTCGTAATGCGAGCGCATGACATTCAGCGCTCCCGTCTCGCGCCACTCGCGGCGCACGGTGGCGGGATCGTCGAGCACCTCACGCAGCCCGAGCACGAGCCGGCAGCCGCCGCGGGCCTTCAGGAGGTCCAGCCCGGGCAGGAGCTCGCCCTCGATGCCGGTGGGAAGCTTGTCGGCGATCAGCACGTCGGGCTCGAAGGACTCGAGCACGGCGCACAGCGTCTCGGCCCGCAGGCGGATGAGCGTCTTGAGCGGCAGCGCCAGCGAGCGGGCGCGGTAGACCCCCTCGCTGGACTTGCCCAGCCCGGGGAGGGTGAGCAGCTCGACCCCCGGCGGGGTGGAGAAGACGCCGGCCTCCTTGGCGCCCGCCATCACCAGCACGTCGCGCTTGCCGTCGCCGGCCAGCACGCCCGCGATCGCGAGGTTGCGCCGGACGTGGCCGAGGCCCTGGGCGTCGTGGGAGTAGAGCGCGATCCGCGGCTTCACGACTGGGTTCTCCCCTGCCGCGGTGAAAGGCATGTGAAGCCCTCATGAAAAAGCTCTCACGTCGCGCGGGGCGCGGGGCGGGCTGAAAAGACACCCGCCCCGCCGCCCTCGCGATCGGAGCCCCTGCTGACCGCATCCCTGGGCGAGGGAGCGGCCGATCGGCCGGGGTGGGGGAGGGACTCCCGGCCGACGCGACGGGACTCGCGTTGCATGGTGCCCGCCCGCGATCAAGCCCGCATAAGCCGGGGGTGAAGATCGCGTGAGGGGCGCGCTACACGGGGTGGTTGGCGTGAAAGACGCCCTGCGGGTCGACCTGCGCGCGGATGCGCCCCAGGCGCGCGTAGGCGTCCTCGCCGTACGCCGAGGTGGTGTCCACCGCGTCCTCGGCGAAGTTGAGGTAGGTGCGCCCGTTGGCCCATGGCGTCATCGCCGCGACCAGGCGCGCGGCGTCGGCGCGCACGGCCGCCTCGCTCTCGGGGTCCGCGGCCAGGCCGAGCCCGAACAGCGCGAACGCGGCGTCCAGCGTGGGCAGCGCGCCGTGCTCGGCCGGCACCCGGGCCAGCGCGCCGCCGAGCTGGCGCAGCTCGGCCATCATCAGCAGCGATCCCGAGCCCGGCCCGGCCGCGGCGACGAACGCATCCACGGCGTCGTCGGGCAGTACGCCGATCATGCTGTGGTCGCTGGCCGCCGGCGTCGGCTCCTCGGGGTCGCCGTGCAGCTGCACCAGCGCGGCCGTGGGCATCGTCGCGAACATGTCGAGCTCGGGGCGCAGCTCGCGCAGCCCGGCCAGCGCGGCGTCTGCGCCGCCGCGGTCGCCGGTGTAGGCGCCGTCGATCATCACGATCTGGCGGCCTCGCAACGGCTCGGGCACCTCGGGCGCCGGTGGCATCTGCAGGATCCGCGCGGAGGTCGTGATCTCGTCAGGCGCCGTCTCGCACCACTCCGCCCAGCGACGCAGGACGGGGCCGGCCTCCTCCCAGTCCCACACGAGCGCGCCCGCGTGCGCCTCGGCGATCGGGTGCAGCGCGAACTCCAGCGCGGTTACCACGCCGAAGTTGCCGCCGCCGCCGCGCAGCGCCCAGAACAGGTCGGGCTCGCGGTCACGGTCGGCACGCACGAGCTCGCCCTCGGAGGTGATGAGCTCGACGGCGAGGATGTTGTTGGCCTGCAGCCCGTGGCGGCGCGCGAGCCAGCTGATGCCGCCGCCCAGCGAGTAGCCGACCACGCCGACGTCCGGCGAGGAGCCCGACAGCGCGGTCAGACCGTGCGCGCCCACCGGGCCGACGACGTCCTGCCACAGGTCACCGGCGCGCACGCGCGCCCGGCGACGCACGGGGTTGACCTCGACTCCGCGCATCGACGACGTCCGCAGCAGCACGGTGTGCTCCAGCGAGCCGAGCGGGCCGGCGTTGTGGCCGGTGCCCTGCGGGGCGACGCGCAGCCCGGCCTCGCGGGCGAGGCGCACGACCGAGGCGACGTCGTCCTCGTCGGCGCAGTAGGCCACGGCGGCCGGCTGCTGGTCGACCGCGAGGTTCCAGGCCTGGCGCGCGGCGTCCCAATCGGCGTCGCCCGGGGCGAACACCGCGCCGGCGACGGTGGCGCGCAGGTCGCGGACGTCGGGGATGGTGGCGGTCGTCATGCGCTCCTCCTGAGGTCAATGGGCATGGGACGACCCTCCCAGCGCCGTGCGGGGGCGACGATGAAGCCAGCATCCGTCTCGCCGGTGCGGCCAGCCGCACCCGAGGGTGCGTCACTAGCCCTCGAGGTAGGCGAGCACCGCGAGCACGCGGCGGTGCGAGCCGTCGGCGACCGGCAGGTTCAGCTTGAGGAAGATGCTCGTCACGTGCTTCTCGATCGCGCGCTCGGTGACCACGAGGTCGCGGGCGATCGCCTGGTTGGAGCGGCCCTGGGCCATGAGCCCGAGCACCTCGCGCTCGCGCGGGGTCAGGCGCCCGAGCGGCTCGTCGCCGCCGCGCCCGCCCAGCAGCTGGGCGACGACCTGCGGGTCCAGGACGGAGCCGCCCTCGGCCACTCGGCGCACCGCCTCGGTGAAGTTCTCCACGTCGGCCACGCGGTCCTTGAGCAGATAGCCGACGCCCTCCGCGCTGCCGCCCAGCAGCTGCATGGCGTACGCCTGGTCGACGAACTGGGAGAGCACGAGGACCCCGATGCCCGGCAGCTCGCTGCGGATCTCCTGGGCCGCGCGCAGCCCCTCGTCGGTCTGCGTCGGCGGCATCCGGATGTCGGTCACCGCGACCTCCGGCTTGTGCGCGCGGACCTTGCGCAGGAAGTCCTCGGCGTCGCCGGCCTGTCCGGCGACCTCGAAGCCCGCGTCCTCGAGCAGACGGGCGAGCCCCTCGCGGAGCAGGACGTTGTCGTCGGCGATGACCACGCGCACGCGCGTAGCCTCGCATCTGGAGCGGTCAGCCGAGCAGTGGCTCGAGCGAGGTGCCGCAGAGGTCGTGCTTGGCGACGAAGCCGCTGGCCCCGCTGCGCAGGGCCCGCTCGGGGTACAGGGGGTCGTCGGAGCTCGAGCAGACGATCACCACGGGGGCGCCTCCGTTGCGCCCCGCGGTCATGGCCCGGGCGACCGCGAAGCCGTCGATGTCGGGCAGCTGCACGTCGACGAGCACCACGTCGGGATGCAGCGCGAGCTCGGCGGAGATCCCCGTGCCCCCGTCGGCGGCCTCGCCGACGACGTGGAAGCCGTCGGCCTCCAGCAGCGCCCGCGCGGTGGTGCGAAACGTGCGGTGGTCGTCGATGAGGAGGAGGGTCTTGGGCACAGGAGGATTCTCGGCCTCGGACGGCGCTCTCTCAATACGGGTTGCCACACCCCCGCGGGCTCCGAGCCACACCCCCCGGACGCCTGCTGGCCCCCTCGTCACGGCCCGTGCGCGATGCGAATCTGCCGTTCATGGAGCACCGGACCCTGATCGAAGACGCGACTCTCGTGCGGACGGCCCACCCGCCCGCGACGACGAGGCACCAGGACGATTGGAGCCGGCATGCGCTGCGGATCGTCCTCGCGCCGTCGCTGAGCACCTGATCCCCCGTCCGCCCCGGGGCGCGGAGTAGACTCTGCGCGCCCCGGTAGGCGACTGTGAGAAGGATCCTCAGGACACGCATCACAGCGCGCGTCGTCGCGCTCGGCGCCGTCGTCGCGGCGTTGCTGGGCCTTGCCCTCGTGCTGTTGATCGTGGCCGTCGGCGGGCTGCGCGATGCCGGCCAGGCGGCGTTCCGCTCCCAGGAGGCCCTGACCGCGGGCAGCGAGCTGGAGGGATCGCTGATCAGCATCGAGAACGGGCTGCGCGGCTTCGTCGCCAGCGGCCGGGAACGGTTCCTGCAGCCCACCGAGGAGGCGCTGCGCGACTACCCGGGCGAACTGCGCAGGCTGGACCGGCTCGTCTCGGGCGAGCCCGATCAGCAGGAGCGCGTGGAGCGCGTCGGCGTCGCCATCGAGGACTACGTGACGCTGTGGGCGCGCCCGCTGATCGCCCTGGCGCGCGATCGCCTGCCCGCGGCGCAGAGCGTCGTGGTCACCAACGGGGGCCGGGCGCGGCTGGACGCGATCAGCGAGGGCTTCGACCGCCTGGTCGCGCGTGAGCGGGTGGTCAGCCGCGAGCGCGAGCTGCGCGCGGAGCAGCGCTCCTCGCTGGCGGTCGGGTTCGGGTTCGGCGGGCTGGCGCTGGTGCTGGCGCTCACGGCGGGCGTCGCGTTGTACCTGCGGCGCGCGATCGTGCAGCCCGTGCTCATGGTCTCCGAGGCGACCGGCCGCCTGGCTGCGGGGGATCTGGGCACCCGGGTGCCCGCCGAGCGCCCCGACGAGATCGGCGACCTCGCGCGCTCGTTCAACGCCATGGCCGACTCGCTGCAGAGCAGCCGGTCGGAGCTCGCGTCGCGCACCGAGGAGCTCGAGCACTCCAATGGTGAGCTGCAGCGCTCCAACCGCGAGCTCGAGCAGTTCGCCTCGGTGACCTCCCACGACCTGCAGGCCCCGCTGACGACGATCTCCATGTACGCCGAGCTGCTCGAGCGCCGGCATGCCGGCGAGCTGAACGGGGTGGCCGAGCTGCTCGACGGCATCCGCGGGGCCACGGGCCAGGCGCGCGAGCTGATCCGCGACCTGCTCGAGTACTCGCGTGCCGGTCGCGGCCCGCTGCACGTCGAGGAGGTGGCGGTCGGGGCGGTCGTCGGGCAGGTGCTCGAGAGCCTCGCCGGACCGATCGACGAGGCGGGCGCGCAGGTGGTCGTCGCGAGCGAGCTGCCCGTGGTGTCAGCCGACCGCGGCAATCTCGCTCGCGTCTTTCAGAACCTCATCGGCAACGCGATCAAGTTCACGTCAGACCGCGCGCCGGAGGTCCGGATCGGCGTGGAGCGCGACGGCGCGCGGTGGCGCTTCTGGGTGCGCGACAACGGCATCGGGATGGAGCCCCAGCACGCAGAGCGCATCTTCGAGCCCTTCCAGCGACTGCACGGCGACGAGGCCTACGAGGGAACCGGGATCGGCCTGGCGGTCTGCGAGCGGATCGTCGACCAGCAGGGCGGGCGCATCTGGGCGCAGAGCGTCCCGGGCGAGGGCAGCATCTTCTCCTTCACGCTGCCCGCGCGCGAGACGGCGCAGGACGAAGCCGCGGTCGAGGAGGCGAGGGCTCATGCGGCGGTCTAGCGGGCTCGCCGCCCTGCTCGCCGCGGCGCTCGCCGCGCTGCTGCTCGCCGCCTGCGGCGAGGGCGACGAGCGGTCCTCGGGTGCGCGCACGACCTCCGACGCGTCCCCGATCCGCATCGGGACCAAGAACTTCACCGAGCAGTTCATCCTGGGCGAGCTCTACAGGCAGGCGCTGCAGGCCGAGGGCTTCCCCGTGCGCCTCAAGCTCGACATCGGCAACTCGGAGATCACACACCAGGCGCTCGCCGGCGGCGGGCTGGACATGTACCCGGAGTACATCGGCGTGCTGCTCTCGGAGATCGCCGACCAGCCGCAGCGCCCGCGCAGCCCGACAGCGGCCTACCGCTTGGCCAAGGCGTTCGAGGAGCGCAACGGCTTCACCCTGCTGCGCCCCACGCCGTTCACCGACGCCAACGCGCTGGCCGTCACGCCCGCTACCGCCCGCCGCCATGATGTCCGCTCGATCGCCGACCTCGAGCGGCTGCCCGGCCGTCCGGAGATCGGAGCGCCGCCGGAGTTCAAGACGCGCTTCGAGGGCCTCGTCGGCCTGAAGGAGCTCTACGGGCTGGACAGGGTGCGGGCGGTCCCGCTGCGGATCGGCGACCAGTACGAGGCGCTGGACGAGGGCGAGGTCGACGCCGCCGCCGTGTTCACCACCGACGGCCAGCTTGCCGACGGGCGCTACGCGGTGCTCGCCGACCCGCGTGGCGTGTTCGCCGACGGCCACGTCGCGCCGATCATCAGCCGCAGGACCCTGCGCGCCCACGGGCCCCGGCTGGCCGTGACGGTGGACGCGGTCAGCCGCCGGCTGACGACGCGGGCCATGCGGGCGATGAACTCGGCCGTGGCCCAGGACGGCGAGACGCCGGCGGCCGTGGCGGACCGCTTTCTGCGCTCCCAGGGGCTGAAGGAGTGATCAGTCGCGCGGGTGGGTGGCGCGGTATGCCCACCAGATCGCGGCGGCCTGCAGCGGCAGGCGCGCCCAGAGCAGCAGCTCGGGGATCTGCCTGTAGCGCTCGGGGTTGAGCGCCATGTTGAGGTTCGCGGGGAAGACGGCGATCAGCACCGCGATCAGGCCCCAGCCCGCCGCCCGCCGGGTCCGGCGCGCCGCCACGCCCACGCCGCCCGCGATCTCCGCCGCGCCGCTGATCAGCACGAGCTCGCGATGGGCGGGCAGGTAGCCGGGCATGATCTCCTCGTACATCTGCGGGCGCACGAAGTGCAGCGTGCCGGCGAGGACGAAGACCCCGCAGAGCATCCGCTGGGAGAACGTCACCTGGCGCGAAGCCCGTCGAGGGCGATCGTCAGGTAGCGCTGCCAGTCCATCTGGGCGCCCGCGCGCTGGGCGGCGGCGACCTGGCCGAAGCCGCACATGATCGCCTGGACGTCCTGGACGGTCGCATCGTCGCGCATCTGACCGGCCCGCTGTGCCGCGCCCATCAGGGCGCCGGTCGCCGCCTTCAGGCGTTCCTGGCCGAGCGCGGCCGCCTCGATCGCCTGCGGATGGCCGGCGATGATCTCGCACAGCGCCGCGTCCCCGGCCGTCGGGGCCGCCGAGTCCAGGATCGTGGCGGCGAAGACCTCCCACGCATCGCCCTCCCGGCGCGCACCGGCCTCCACGATGTCGGCGAGGTGGGCGAAGTGCGCCTCCGCGAGCGCTGCGACGAGCGCGTCCTTCGTGGGAAAGTGGCGGTAGACGGTTCCGACCCCCACGCCCGCGCGGCGCGCGATGTCCTCGATCTGCGCGTGTAGGCCGGTCTCGGCGAAGGCGCCGCGCGCGGCGTCGAGGACCTTCTCGCGGTTGCGCCGCGCGTCGGCGCGGAGCGGCCGGTCGACAGTGGTTGACAAGCGGAATGACCCTTCCGTATGCTGCGAGAAACAAAGCGGAACCGTCCCTCATGTTAGCCGTCACCGCCCGGGAGCACCAGCCATGACCGAAGCCAAGATCGCCGAGCGCCGCAAGTGGCTCGCCCTCGTCCTGCTCGCCAGCGCCCAGTTCGTCGTCGTGCTGGACGCCTCGATCGTCAACGTCGCGCTGCCCTCCATCGGGCGCGACCTCGCGTTCTCCCAGGACAACCTCGCGTGGGTGGTGAACGCCTACACGCTCGTGTTCGGCGGCTTCCTGCTGCTCGGCGGGCGCATGGCCGACCTGCTCGGCCGCCGGCGCCTGTTCATCGGCGGCCTCGTGCTGTTCAGCTTCGCGTCGCTGCTGGGCGGGTTGTCGAACACCGAGGGTCAGCTCATAGCTTCGCGCGCGCTGCAGGGCCTGGGCGCCGCGCTCGTCGCCCCGGCCGCGCTGTCGATCGTCACCACGACGTTCGCGGAGGGCGCGGAGCGCAACAAGGCGCTCGGCGTGTGGGGCGCCGTCGCCGGGTCCGGCGGCGCCGCCGGCGTGCTGCTGGGCGGTGTGCTCACCGACAGCCTGGGGTGGGAGTGGGTGCTGTGGGTCAACGTGCCGATCGGCGTCGCGGCCGCGCTGCTGGCGCCGCGGCTGCTGACCGAGAGCCACAGCGAGTCAGAGACGCGCCACTTCGACGTGCTGGGCGCCGTCACGGTCACCGCCGGGCTCTCGCTGCTGGTCTTCGCGCTCGTCGACGCCAACTCGGCGGGCTGGGAGTCCACCCAGACGCTGGTCCTGCTGGCCGCCGCGGCGGCGCTGACCGCCACGTTCGTGGTCATCGAGCTGCGCTCCGCCGCCCCGCTGGTGCCCTTCCGGATCTTCCGCGCGCGCACGCTGACCGGGGCCAACGTCACCGGCCTGCTGGTCGGGGCTTCGCTGTTCTCGATGTTCTTCATCGTCTCTCTGTACATGCAGCAGGTGCTCGGCTTCGACGCGCTGCAGGCCGGCCTGGCCTACCTGCCGCTGGCGCTGACCATCATCATCTCGGCGGGGGTCGCCTCCCAGCTGGTCACCCGGCTGGGCTTCAAGCCGGTGCTCCTCGCCGGGCTCGGGCTCGTCACGGTGGGCCTGCTGTGGTTCTCGCGGATCTCCGCGGACGGCGCCTACGCGGCCGACGTGCTCGGCCCGTCGGTCGTGGCCGGCGCGGGCCTGGGATTCTCGTTCGTCCCGGTCACCATCGCCGCGATGAGCGGCGTCTCCGGGCGCGACTCGGGCCTGGCCTCGGGGCTGATCAACACCGCCCAGCAGGTCGGCGGGGCGCTCGGGCTGGCAATCCTCGCGGCGATCGCCAACTCGCGCACCAGCGACATCGTGGCCGGCGCGCAGGGCGATCCGCGCGCCCTTCCCGGCGCGCTCACGGAGGGCTTCCAGGACGCCTTTACGGCCGGCGCGGGCATGGCGGTGCTCGGCATCCTCGCCGCCGTGGTGCTCATCCGCCGCGTCGTCTCGCGCGCGCACGTGGGCGAGGC
>JACCQW010000360.1 GCA_013813955.1 Solirubrobacterales bacterium | reverse complement strand
GAGCACACCTGGGACGCGGTCGCCGGGCGAGTGCTCGCGCTCGCGGGCCTCGGTGAGCGGCGGAGGGCCGCCTGATGGCGGAGGCTCCCGCGCTGCGCGAGGTCGTCCCGTCGCTGAGGCGCAGCCTGCGGCGCTTCGGCCCCGAGCTGCGCAAGCAGCGGCTGCTGCTCGTCGGCGCGACGCTGTTCATCATCCTCGAGACGGCCATGCGCCTCGTCGAGCCTTGGCCGCTGAAGTTCGTGCTCGACCAGGCGATCACCACGACGCCCACCGAGGGCTCCTCGGGCATCGGCTTCATCGACGCGCTGAGCCCGGACACGCTGCTGCTCGTGTGCGGCGTGGCCGTCGCCGTCGCCGCCGCGCTGCGCGCGGGCTTCTCCTACCTGAGCACCGTGGCCCTCGCACTGGCCGGCAACCGGATGCTCACCGAGATCCGCGGGCAGCTGTACCGCCACGTCCAGCGCCTGTCGCTGCGCTTTCACAGCAAGGCTCGCGCCGGAGACCTGCTGACCCGGATCATCGGCGACATCGGCCGCCTGCAGGAGGTCATGGTCACCGCCGCGCTGCCGCTGTTCGCCAACACGCTGACCCTGGTGGGCATGGCGATCGTCATGTTCCTCATCAACTGGCAGCTGGCGCTCGTCGCGCTGGCGCTCTTTCCGCTGTTCTCGCCGGCGATGGTGCGCAGCGGCGGCAAGATCCGCGGCGTCGCGCGCAAGCAGCGCAAGCAGGAGGGCGAGATGGCCGCCGTGGCCTCAGAGTCGCTGGGCGCGATCAAGGTCGTGCAGGCGCTCGGGCTGGAGAAGACGCTGGAGAAGGGCTTTGCGGCATCCAACCACGCCAGCCTGAAGGAGGGCGTGCAGGGCAAGCGCCTGGCCGCGGGCCTGGAACGCCGCGTCGACGTGCTCGTGGGCATCGGCACCGCGCTCGTGCTGTGGTTCGGCGCGCTGCAGGTGCGCAAGGGCGCGATCACGCCGGGCGATCTCGTCGTCTTCCTGATGTACCTCAAGACCGCGTTCAAGCCGATGCGCGACCTGGCCAAGTACACCGGCCGCCTGGCGCAGGCCGCCGCGGCCGCCGAGCGCGTCGTCGAGCTGATGGACACCGAGCCCGACGTGCGCGACCGCCCCGGCGCCGTCCCGGCTCCCGCGCTGGCCGGCCACGTGCGCTTCGAGCAGGTCTCCTTCGCCTACGACTACGGCGAGCGCCTGGCGATCTGCGGCCTGGACCTGGACGTCCCGGCGGGCACGCGCGTGGCCCTCGTGGGCCCTTCGGGCGCAGGCAAGTCGACGCTCGCGAGCCTGGTGCCGCGCCTGTACGACCCGATCGCCGGGCGCATCACCGTCGACGGGCACGACCTTCGCGACCTCACCCTGGAGTCCTACCGCGCCCAGGTCGCGGTCGTCCTGCAGGAGAGCGTCCTCTTCGGCGTGAGCATCCGCGACAACATCGCCTGGGGCACGGCCGGCGCCACCGACGACGACGTCGAGGCGGCCGCACGGCTGGCCAACGCCCACGACTTCATCTCCGCGCTGCCCGAGGGCTACGAGACGGTGATGGGCGAGCGCGGCGCCACGGTCTCCGGCGGCCAGCGCCAGCGGATCGCGCTCGCGCGCGCAGCCGTCCGCGACGCGCCGATCCTCGTCTTCGACGAGCCGACCACGGGACTGGACGAGGCCAACGAGCGCGAGGTCTCCGAGGCGCTGAACCGCCTGAGCGCCGGGCGCACGACGTTCCTCATCGCCCATGCGCTGGCCACCGTGGAGCACGCCGACCTGATCCTCTACCTCCATTCGGGTCGGGTCGTCGAGCGCGGCACGCACGCCGAGCTGCTGGCACTGGGCGGCGCCTACGCCGCGGCGCATGCGCTGCAGTCAGCCGAGCGCGCGCGCCATCGCCCCGCCGAGCTGGCGCCGGCCCGATGATCCGCGGGCTGGACGCCGCCGTCGCGGCGCGTGACCGGGCGCTTCCCGGGCTGGCCACCCTGCTTGACCCCGATGCCTTCGCCGAGGCGCTGGACACGGCGCTGCCGATCGCCGGGATCGAGGGCGCGCGTGCCGTCTACATGCGCTACAAGCCCGCCACGAACTGCCTGGTCGCCTACCGCGTCCGCACGGGTGAGGGCGAGCACGACGTCTACGCCCGAGCGCACGCGCCCGGCGCGACCGACAAGCTCGACAAGGCACGCCGGCGCTCGGACCGCGCCTCCCCGCTGGGCCCCGGTGGCTTCGTGCTCGACGGCGCGGCGATCGCCGTGCACGTGTTCCCGCACGACCGCCGCCTGCGCGAGCTGCCGAGCGTGGCGCGCAAGGGCGCCCGTGTCCAGACGCTGCGCAGCGCGCTGCCCTCCCATCCCGAGCTGTGGGAGGCCGAGGCGAGGACCCTGCGCTACAAGGCCGAGCGCCGCTGGGTGGCCCAGCTTCGCGGCGCGGACGATGCCCGCGCCGTGCTGAAGGTGCACACCGCCGGGCGCTTCCGTCAGGCG
>JACCQW010000304.1 GCA_013813955.1 Solirubrobacterales bacterium | reverse complement strand
CCGCCCAGATCGGCGACGCGGTCGGCATCATCGCCGCGCAGTCGATCGGCGAGCCCGGCACGCAGCTGACCATGCGGACGTTCCACACCGGCGGCGTCGCCGGCGCGGACATCACGCACGGCCTGCCCCGCGTCGTGGAGCTGTTCGAGGCGCGCAAGCCCAAGGGGCTGGCGAAGATCGCCGAGCAGGACGGGTCGATCGCCATCGAGGAGTCCGAGAAGGCCCTGACCGTGGTCATCACCGACGACGCCGGCGAGGAGCACCGCCACACGTTCCCGCGGCGCACGCGCCTGTTCGTGGAGTCCGGCCAGACGGTCACGGCCGGCACGCAGCTCAACGAGGGGTCGCTGTACCCGCACGAGCTGCTGGCGATCCGCGGCCGGACGGAGACTGAGCAGTACCTCGTCAAGGAGGTGCAGGAGGTCTACAAGTCCCAGGGTGTAGACATCAACGACAAGCACATCGAGCTCATCGCGCGCCAGATGCTCAAGAAGGTGCGCGTGGATCAGAAGGGCGACACGGACTACCTCCCGGGGCAGTTCGTCGACCGCTTCGACTTCGCCAAGGTCAACGGCGAGGTCGGCACGAAGGGTGGGGAGCAGGCCCAGTTCGAGGACATCATCCTCGGCATCACCAAGGCCTCGCTGAACACCGACTCGTTCCTGTCCGCGGCCTCCTTCCAGGAGACGACCAAGGTGCTCACCGACGCCGCGCTGGAAGGCAAGATCGATCGCCTGCACGGCCTCAAGGAGAACGTGATCATCGGCAAGCTGATCCCGGCCGCCACCGGGCTCAAGCGCTACCGGCGCATCGAGATCGAGCCCTCCGAGCCGCTGCCACGGGCGATGGACGACGTAGGGCTGCTCGACCAGGACGAGATCGCCGCCGAGCTCGGGCTCGGCGACGGCGACGGCCTGGGCGGCTTCGGCTCGGCCTTCAACGAGGACATCGCATCGCTGGAGGAGATGGGCACCGGCGGTGCCGATCCTGGCTTCGCCGATGAGCTCGCCAACCTCGACGTGCCCGAGGACAAGAAGTAGCGACCGTCAGGATGCTGCGCCGGGCCGCGCGCCGAGGGCGCGCGGCGCCAAAGGCACCCGCGCGGGGGTTCCCGGGCACGTCAACCTATCGGCGGCGGCTGGCCAACCCGCGGCGGGTCCTCTACCGTCGCAAGGCGATGGAAGCACTGCGACTGACGCAGGACCCCGCCGACCAGCGCCGGTTCGTGCTCGAGGGCGTCGGCACGCTGCGCCTGCTCGGCCTGATCTCGCGCCGGACCGCGGTGGCCGAGGCCGGCGCGCATCGCTGGCAGATCCTCTCGACGGGCTTCTGGCCGCCGGTCATCCGGGCCACCGACGCGGCGGCCGGCACCGTCGTCGGCGAGTACAAGGTCCGCAGGCTGCGCCGCGGCGGCGCGCTGCGGTGGGCCGGTCGCGAGTTCGGACTGCGACCCGACAGCTCCCGGAGCGGGCGCCACGTGCTGGTCGAGGGGGATCGGCGGCTCGCCACGATCGAGGGCGAGGGCTGGGGCAAGCGCCCGGTGGACATGGGCGCCGACGCGTCGGCGCTGGCCGATCCAGGACTGCTGCTCTTCGCGACCTTCGTCGTGCGGGCGCTCGCGCAGAGAACAGATGGCGCCGCCGTGACGTAGGTGCCGGTGGCGCAACCGTGACGTAGGTGCCGGTGGCCTCGGCCCTCGTGGGGGCGACTCTACCCGCCCGCGAGCGCGGCGCGGAACCGCTCGCCGCCGCCGGCGGCGGTCTCGACCACCGAGCGGGCGCGCACGCAGGTGCGCATGCGCCGCGGGGCTACGTCCTCGTCCACGCGCACGGGCTGTCCATCGCCGCCGAGCCACACGAGGTCCAGCGCGAAGCGCATCGTCATGGTGTGCACCGACCGGCAGGAGCCCAGCAGCAGGCCGTGGCCGGGGGACAGGGCGTCGAGCCTGGCCAGGCCGAGCATGCGCGAGCGGCGGCCGGAGGCGACGATCAGCGTCAGGCCGCCGGGCAGCGCGCGCCGCTGCAGGCCGTCGAAGCGCTCGTCGAGCGCGATCTCGGGGTCCGCGATGCCCACGGGGCAATCAGTGCCCGCGCGCGCGGGCACGGAACCCCACCCCACGACCGTGGGGTGCGCCAGGAGACCTCAGATCGGGCCGAGCAGCGTCCCCCTGCCGCTCATCGGCACGACCTTGGGCGAGCCCGAGGCGTTGCTGGCGATGTTCAGGTTCGCGGAGCGGGCCCCGAGGGCCCCCGGAATGACGACATAGCGCAGCGCGGATGCCGGTTCGCGCAGCGCGGGTCAGACTTTCGTCGCAGCGTCGGGTGCCCGCCCGGTCACCCACCGCACGAGCCGCTCCACGTGCGCGGCGGTCATGCCCGCGGAGGGCTCGGTGGCCACCAGGAGCGTGGGGGCCTGGCGCGTGCGCGCCCATGCGTGACACGCGTTGTCGTGGGCGTCGTCGACCCACGCCAGCGGCCGGTTGCCGGCGTAGGCCTCGATCGCGGCGAGCTTCCAGTGCGCGTGGCCGCGCCCCGGATTTCGGTCGAACGAGAGAAAGGGCAGCGGGCCGGGTAGTCCCAGGGCACGTGGCAGGTACTCATTGCCCTTTTCCTCCCAGCCGCTGCACCAGACCAGCTCATAGCGCTCCCCGAGCGCGCGCAGGTGCTCTCCCGCGGCGGCCGAAAGGAAGTGCACCACGCCGTCCACGTTGTGAAACGCGCCCTCTGGACGTTCGTCGGGGGGGAACCCCCACAGCGAGATCACACCGTCGATGTCGAGGAAGAGCACCGGTTTGCGCTGCAAATGCACCACTTCTCTGCCAATCGAGCTGTCCCGGCGTCCTGCGCGCCCGTTCTCGCTACCCTGCTTGCAGCGCAGTTCGCACGTCAAGCGCAGCTTCGGAGGTGCCGATGGTAATGGCGCCGCCTGGCACCCCATCTCCGTTCTCGCCGCGCCCGTCCCTCCGATCTTCTAGATGACCCTCCAACTCGGCATCCTGCTCGCGCTCCTCTGTGCGCTGGCCTCCAACCTGGCCTTCCTCTACAAGCACCGGGGCTGCTGCACCGCGGCCAAGGTCGACATCCGCCATCCGCTGCGGACGGCCGGCTCGCTGTGGAGCCAGCGCTGGTTCGCGATCGGCATGGTCATCGGCGCGTGCGCCTGGGGACTGCACGTCGCGGCCATCGCGCTGGCGCCGCTCTCGGTGGTCCAGGCCGTGCTGTCGGGCGGGCTCGTGCTGCTCGCGGTGATGGCCGACCGCGTGTTCGGCTTCAAGCTCGGCCCGCGCCAGTGGTGGGGCCTGGCGCTCACGGCGCTCGGGCTCATCCTGCTCGGCATCACGCTGCCGGCCTCCACCGGCGCGCACTCCACGTTCTCCGTGGGCGCGATGATCGCGTTCGAGGCCGCGCTGTTCGGGCTCGGCGGCCTGCTGATCATGGGTCCCCGCCTGGGCGGCCAGGCCCAGCACCACGGCATCATGCTCGGCGCCGCCGCGGGCATCCTCTTCGGCGTCTGCAACGTCGGCGTCAAGGCGCTGACCGGGATCGCGTCCTCCGACGGCGCTGTCGGGCTGCTCGTCAGCCCGTGGCTGTGGATGGCCATGATGGCCTCCGCGATCGCCTTCTACGCATCCGCTCGCTCGCTGCAGGACGGCGACGCCGTGCCGGTCATCGCGATCACGGGCACCGCGGCGAACATCTCGGCCATCGCCGGCGGCATCATCGTGTTCGGCGACCCGATCCCGAGCGATCCACTGGGCATCGTGGTCCAGGCGCTGGCCTTCCTGCTCGTCGGCGTGGCGTCGGCGCTGACGCCCGGCCCGGTCCGCGCCGCCCGCCGCACCGC
>JACCQW010000334.1 GCA_013813955.1 Solirubrobacterales bacterium | reverse complement strand
GTCCGCAGGCGCGGCCTCGGCGCCGTTGCCTGCGCCGCCGCTCGCGGCGGGCGCGCCGCCGTCCGTGGAGATCTCCGCGAGCACGGCGCCGACGGTGACGGTGTCGCCTTCGGCCGCGTGGATCTTGACGACGGTCCCGCTCGCAGGGGCGGGCACCTCCGCATCGACCTTGTCCGTGGAGATCTCGACGAGCGTCTCGTCGGCCCGGACGGTGTCGCCCTCCTGCTTGTGCCACTGCAGGACCACGCCCTCCGTGACTGATTCACCCATCTGCGGGAGGGTGACCTCGATGGTCGTGTTCACCGCCATGCGAGGTTGACTCTAACGACCGGCTGACGGCCCCGCAGGGGGTGCGGGCCGTCGGCGCGAGGCGGCCTCAGCCGCCCTTGACGGTGACCGACCTGGCCTGGGACGGGATCGGTCCCTGGTCGCTCTTGCGGTTGACGAACAGCATGTACGGCCCCGGAGGGATCACGTTGCTGTTCGGGGAGCCGGCCATGATCAGGCGCTTGTCCTTGCGCGCCCTGATCGGCAGCTCGACCCCGCGCTGCCCGCCGTCGACCAGATGCGTCGTCGACGTGAAGCGCATGAGCATCACGCTCTCGATCTGATCCGACGCGACGTCGGTGCGGATACCGAACGTCTTGCCCGGCGTGATCGTGGCGCGGGCCTTGCGGATCTTCGGCTGCGCGCCGCGGAACAGGTACGGCGGCTTGTAGACCTCGAACGACGGGTCGCGGCCGTCGTGCGGCGCGAAGCCGCCCGGCAGCGTGGTGTTGTTGAGGTACAGCGTCGAGATCGGCGCGTGGCCGCCGATCAGCACCGTGCCGTCCGGCAGCAGGGCCGCAGTGTTGTGGTACGTGCGCGGCTGCTGCTGGCGGGCCACCGGGCGGTAGCGGTTGGTCTCGGGATCGAACAGCTCCGCCTGCATGACGGCGCGCTCGGTGCCCGGGCCGACGACCTCGTCCTTGTCGGCGCCGGAGGTGACCAGCACCTCGCCTGTTGGCAGCAGCGTGCCCGAGCCGAACCAGCGCGGCTGGTTGAGCGGGCCGGTCTTGGTGATCGACACGCGGTCCCTGCCGCCCGACGTGTCGACCGACGTGATCTTCGACGACCGCGTGGGGAAGTAGCTGCCCGGTGAGGTCGCGCCCACGAAGCCGAGCACGCCGCCGCCGGTCAGGAACCGGGCCTTGTCGTACCCGCCGTCCGCGTCGGGCTTCAGCGCCAGCATCGTCGAGTACGTCGAGCCGCGGTAGTTCGTCAGCTTCTGGCCCAGCGACGCGCCCTCGGGCTGCGACCACGTGCGGTTCTTGGGGTCGTACATCGCCGGGGCGTTCCAGGTCGGCTGGTCGTAGGACTGCCCGACGGGGTTGAACGACTGGCCGGCCGAGTTGTAGAAGACCTTGCCATCGGGCAGCAGGTGCAGCCGCGGGTACAGCGGCAGCGACCGCTCGCCCTTCTTGCCGTTGCCCGTCCACGTGTTCGTGGCCGGGTCGAAGGTCTCCGTCTGCAGCACGTTCGTGCCGGAGTCGATCGCTTTGTCGGCGTACAGCGGCTTGATGAGCTTGCGCACGCCGCTGGCGTTGAGCACCTTGCCATTGGCCAGCGGGACGAGGGTCGGGTACCACCGCCCGTGCTGGGTGTCCGCGACCTGCGTGAACACGTTCTTGACCGGGTCGTAGATGCGCGTGGCCTTCAGGCCGCCGAGCTCGACGACGCCGAAGCGGGTGCCGGGGACCCCTGGGTCGGCCGAGTAGTCCGCGCCGCCCTGGACGAGGACGCGCCCGTCGGCGAGGTAGGTCTGGTGCGAGCCGAACAGCGCGCCGTCGTTGTACTTCTCCTTGGACTGCAGGCCCGGGATGAGCGGGTCGCTCTGCACCGGGTCGGCGCCGTCCGGGTTGGCCCCGCCGCGTAGCGGCTCGGGGCGCAGCCAGTCGCGATTGGCGAGGTCAAGGACGCGGGTGGCATCGTTGGTGAACGTCGTGCCGCCCTCGCTAACGATGCTGAACTGGTTGTTCTCCGTGCCCTCCAGCGCGTTCCAGTAGAAGATGCGGCCGTCGGGGAGGATGTTCAGTGTGCCGGCGGCGGGCTTGCAGACCTTGAAGCCGTTCTGGTCGGCCAGGCACTTCTCGGTGGTCGGCACGCCGTCGATCGTGGGCTCGACGATCGGCGGCTGCATCTGGCCGAGCTTCTCGGGGCCACCGGTGGCAGGCACGTCGTTGCCGGGCTCCAGCCCGCTCAGGTCGGAGAAGAAGCCTCCGAGCCCGAGGAAGGCGTCGACCGCCTTCTGGGCGGGATTGGCGGGTCCGTCGTTTGCGACGGCGGGCGCCGGCGCGGCGAGCGCGGCGACTCCGGCGAGCAGGACGAGGGCGCGCACCGGCCGTCGCGTGCTGCGGTATCTCTTGGTCATACGCTCTCCCTGGCGGCTGCGTGCGCCAGGCTCCGAGGCAGCCTCCGGGCGGCCCCCGCCCTTCACGCACGGGCAACCCCGCATTGACAGGCTGGCAACAGCGTAGCGACGACTCCGGCCTATCGGATCATTCAGCCGATCCTGGCGCGTCGGGCCGCCACGCGCGCGAACTCGGCCGACCCGAAGAACGGGCCGATCCCGCCGAGCACGGCAACGGCGACGGCGAGGCGCAGCGAGATCACGCGCAGGCGCAGGGCGGCCAGGCTCGCGATCGTCATCGCGATCCAGCCCAGGCCGTGCGCCCAGCCGAGGACGTACTTGACGTCGTCGGGGCCGGTGAACACGGTGACCAGCAGTGCCGTGTAGACCGTCGAATGCGTGAACGACCCCCACTTCAGGGCATCGAACGTCAGCAGGCGGCGCATGTCAGCGCGCGGCCAGCAGGGTGGCCATGCGCCGCAGCGGCTCGTCGGCCTCGCCGGGCCACTGCTCCACGTCGGCCGGCCACCAGGCGTAGGCGTCGTGCTCGTCGTCCATCGTGACCTCGGCCCCCTCGGGCAGCCAGGCGAGACCGACGAGCATCACCAGGCCGTGGCCCAGCCGGACGAGGGCCTCCACGCTGAGCCGCTCGGGGGCGACCGACCACTCCTCGTCGAGCTCGCGCGCGAGCGTGTCGGCGGGGCTCTCGCCGAGATCGACCGCGCCCCCGGCGCCCAGCGCCCAGCGCCCGGCCCAGGAGGACAGCCACGCCGAGCGACGCCCAGCCAGCCAGCGCCCGTCGGCGGCGCGCGTGACGCACAACGCGGCCACCGAGGAGGAGGCGTCGCCCTCGACCAGGCGCAGCGCCCAGCGCACCGGCTGCAGCTCGAGCACGAGCCGGTCGTCGCGGACGGTGTGGGCCACCAGGCGGGCGGCGAGCCCGTCGTGGCTGGGCGAGCCGCGCTCGCGCAGAGCCGCGATCGCCGCGTCGGCCGCCTCGGCGTGGTGCTCGGGGGGCTCGTAGTGCTCTTCGTGCCAGCTTGCGTGCACGCGCTCGGCGGGCCAGGGACCGCGGGCGAGGATCGTCGCGGAGAGGCTCATCGTCTCCAACGATAGTTCGCGCAATAGGATCGCCCGGATGCGACGGCGCAGCCACTGGGGGTGGGGGCACGAGGACGCTGTCCTCTCCGCGGAGCAGGCCCGGGCGGCCGCGCCGGGGATCGCCGAGCACCTCCGGATGGCGGTGGCCGACGTCGAGGAGCCGGTTGCGCTGGCCGACGTGCGCCTGCCCGCGCCGCGGGTGGCGCCCCCGCCGGGGCTTGCGGCGATCTGCTCGTCGGACGCCCACGCGCGCGCCTCGCACGCGTGGGGGAGGTCGTACTCCGACGTCGTCCGCGGCTTCCACGGGCGCTTTGACTTCCCGCCCGACGTCGTGGCGCGCCCGCGCGACGAGCGCGACGTCGAGGCGGTGCTGACCTGGGCGGCGGGCGCCGGCGTCGCGGTCGTCCCCTACGGCGGCGGCACGAGCGTGGCCGGCGGCGTGCAGTGTGAGATCCCCGCGCGCCTTAACGGCGCGGTCTCGCTGGACCTCGGCGCGCTCGATCGCGTGCTGGAGGTCGACGCCGTCTCCCGGGCGGCGCGCATCCAGGCCGGGGCCGCGGGCCCGGTGCTCGAGGAGCAGCTCGCGGCCCAGGGGCTGACGATGCGCTTCTACCCGCAGTCCTTCGAGTTCTCGACGCTGGGCGGGTGGATCGCAACGCGCGCCGGCGGGCACTTCGCGACCGTCGAGACGCACGTCGACGACCTCGTCGAGTCGGTGCGCGCGCTGACGCCGTCGGGCGCATGGGAGTCGCGGCGCCTGCCCGGCTCGGGCGCGGGCGTCTCCCCGGATCGGATGCTGCTCGGCTCGGAGGGCATCCTCGGCGTGATCACCGAAGCGTGGGTGAAGGTGCGTCCGCGGCCTCGGGCGCGGTCGTCGGCGGGCGTGCGCTTCACGGAGTTCGACCGTGGGGCCGAGGCGCTGCGGGCGATCGCCCAGTCCGGGCTGCGGCCC
>JACCQW010000230.1 GCA_013813955.1 Solirubrobacterales bacterium | reverse complement strand
CGAATCAACGACTCACGACACTAGTGTCCGCTCAGCAGCCGTCGGGGCCGCAGGTCGCGCCGGCGGCCAAGGCCGGCGCGGGGGAGGCGGCCGCGCGGGCGCGGTGGAGCATCTCGAGCAGGACCTCGGGCGCCTGGGCGCCCGACGCCGCGATGGCGCGGTCGACCACGAAGAACGGGACGGCGCTTATGCCCAGGCTGGCGGCGGCGCGCTCGTCGGCGCGCACCTCGGGCCCGTAGCGGTCGCCGGCCAGGACGCCACCGACCTCGTCCTCGGGCAGGCCGACCTCGAGGGCGAGCGCCTCGAGCACGGCCGGGTCGCCGATGAGCGTGCCCTCGGTCAGGTAGGCGCGCAGCAGGCGCTCCTTCAGCGCGTCCTGGGATCCGTGGGCGGCGGCGAGATGCAGCACGCGGTGGGCGTCGAAGGTGCTGCCGCCACGGGCGAGGTCGAAGCGGAAGTCCAAACCGTCGGCGGCCGCGACGTGGGTCATGTTCTGGTGCATGGCCAGCGCCTCCTCGCGGGTCGTGCCGTACTTCTCGGCGAGGTGGGTGGCGCCGTCGCCCGCGCGCTCGCGCGGCGCGGCGGGGTCGAGCTCGAAGCTGCGCCACGTAACACGCACCTCGTCGCGGTGCTCGAAGGTGGCGAGCGCGGCCTCGAAGCGGCGCTTGCCGACGTAGCACCAGGGGCAGGCGATGTCCGACCAGATCTCGACGTGCACGCGATCGAGGGTAGCGCCGCGCAGGGCGCCAGACACTGCAGTCGTGCCCGACACAGGGGCAGAACCGCGGTTGCGGCCCGGCGGTCACGCTCGCCTGGTGGCCTCCTTCGTCGAGGACGTCCTCGTGAGCGCCCCGATGCCGAGATCGCGCTCGACGCTAGCGGCGCCCGCGCCGCGTGCCCGGAGCGGCCTCCAGCCGGCGGCGGTCGCGCTTGGTCGGCCGTGGCCCGCCGTCGGCCTTCGGAGGGCGGGCCAGCCGGCTCTCGGCGGCCCGGCGCTCGCGCTCTTCACGGCTCTCCGGGGTCTCCTCGTAGAGCAGCGCCGCCTCGCTGGCGGGCCCGCGCCGCTGCGCCACGCGGCGTACGACGAGCGTCCGGCGCACCTGCCCGATCGTGACCTCGAGCCGGTCACCGGCGCCCACCTCGCGGCTGGCCTTCACCCGGCCGCCGTCGACGCGCACGCGCCCGCTCGTCACCGCCTCGACGGCCAGCGAGCGGCTCTTGTACAGCCGCGCCGCCCACAGCCACCGGTCGACGCGCACGCGCTCGGGCGTCCCATCCATGGCTCGATGATCGCACCCGCGCTCAGGCGGCCTGGCGAACCGCTGCGCCGAGCGCGACGAGCACGCGGTCGCCGCGGACCTCCACGTCATGCGCGGCCACCCCCGGGCCCGTGGTCAGCGCGGCCCCCGTCGCCAGCTCGAAGCGGCGCTCATGCAGCGGGCAGGTGACCGCGTGGTCGCAGACGATGCCGTCGGCCAGCGGGCCCCCGAGGTGCGGGCATGTCGCGTCCAGCGCGTACCAGCCGCCGGGCGTACGAAACAGCGCGATGCGCCGGCCGTCCAGCGCGAGCACGCGGCCCTCGCCGAGGGGGACGTCGCCGACATGGCAGGCGAAGGTCATCGCTCGCCCCCGGGCGGCGGACCCGCGAGAACGGCCTCATCCGGGGCCGACGCCTCGCCCTCGCCCTCGCCCTCGGGCCCGTCGAGGTCGGAGAACTGGCGCGGATGGTAGGGGTCGTCGCGCTCCAGCCACGGGTCGGTCGCCGCCGCCCGGGCGATGCGCAGGCGCTCGCGCAGCGCGGCGCCGGTGGCCTCGCCGAGCACCTGCCGGCGTATCTCCTCCAGGCCCACGCGCGGCACGAAGTCGTATGTGCGCTCCTTGTAGTCGGCGTGCTCGCGGTAGAACTGCAGGAAGGTCGTCGACACCCGCAGCGCCTCGGCGCGGTCCTCGACCGTGGTCAGGATGTCGGCCTCGCGCACGTTGCCCCCCGCCGCCCCGCCCACGCGCACCTGCCATCCGCCCTCGACGGCGACGATGCCGATGTCCTTCACGGTGGCCTCGGCGCAGTTGCGCGGGCAGCCCGAGACGCCGGACTTGACCTTGGCCGGCGTGTGCAGCCCCTCCCACGCCTTCTCCATCTCGATGCCCAGCCCGATCGCGTCGCCGATCCCGAAGCGACAGAAGTCCGTGCCCACGCACGTCTTCACGGTGCGCACGGCCTTCGCGTAGGCGTGCCCGGACGGCATGTCCAGGTCGCGCCAGATCGCCGGCAGGTCCTGCTTGCGCACCCCGAGCAGGTCCAGCCGCTGCCCGCCGGTGACCTTGACGAGCGGCACCTCGTAGCGGTCGGCGACGTCGGCGATGCGCCGCAGCTCGTCGGGGGAGACGACCCCACCGTACATCCGCGGCACGACGGAGAACGTGCCGTCGCGCTGGATGTTCGCGTGGACGCGGTCGTTGATGAAGCGCGCGTCGCGCTCCTCCCGGTGGCGGTTGTCGCGCACCTCGGAGACCAGGTAGGCCAGGGCCGGCTTGCACGCGCCGCACTCGCGGCCGGTGCCGCAGGCGGCCGCGACCTCGCTGACCGACTCGAGGTCGTCAGAGCGGATGCGCGCCGCCAGCTCCTCGCGCGTCTGGCGCCGGCACGGGCACAGGTAGGCGGGGTCCTCGTTCAGACCGCCCGCCGCCGCGGCGACGATCTCGACGACCGCGGGCTTGCAGGAGCCGCAGCCGGTCCCCGCGCGGGTGACCGCCATGACCTCGCGCGGCGTCGCGCAGCCGCCGTCGCTCACCGCGGCGACGAGCGCGCCCTTGCAGACGCCGTTGCAGTCGCAGATCTGCGCGGTGTCCGGGAGGTCGGCCGGTCCGACGGCCGACGCGTCGGCCAGCGCCTGCAGCGGGTCGTCGACCGGCTCGCCGGAGCGCACCGCGGCCATGAGTGCCTCCGCGCCGCGCGTGTCCCCGAGCAGCACGGTGCCGACGACGCGCCCGTCGCGCACGGAGAGCTTGCGGTAGACGCCCGCGGCGGCGTCGGCGACGACCGCCTCGCGCTCGCCGCTCGCCTCGCCAGCGGAGACCAGGTCGATGCCCGCGACCTTGAGCTTCGCGCTGGGCACCGAGCCCACGTAGGCGGCGTCCTCGCCGGCGAGTGTGGCGGCGGCGACGCGCGCCTGGTCGTAGATCGGGGCGACGAGCCCGTGGACGATCCCGCGGTGCTGGGCGCACTCGCCGACGGCGAGCACGCCGGGCAGGCTGGTGCGCATGCCGTCGTCGACGACGATGCCGCGCTCGCATCCGGCGCCCATCTCGCGCGCGAGCGTGGTCTCGGGCCGGATGCCGATCGACACGACGACGAGGTCGGCGTCCAGCCGGGCGCCGCCGGAGAAGTGCAGGCCGGTGGCGTGGTCGGGACCGACGATCCCCTGGGTGTTGCGCCCCAGCAGCGTCTCGATGCCGAGCGCCGCCAGGGCGGGCTCCAGCAGTGCGGCCGCGCCCGCGTCGAGCTGGCGCTCCATCAGGCGGTCGACGAGATGCACGACGGTCACCGCGCAGCCCTGTGCGGCGATGCCCCGCGCGGCCTCCAGGCCGAGCAGTCCGCCGC
>JACCQW010000228.1 GCA_013813955.1 Solirubrobacterales bacterium | reverse complement strand
TCACCGGTCAGCGCGGCGTAGCTGGCCACGACGGCGCCGCCGACCAGCAGCAGGGTGATCGCGACGACGGTCAGCGCGGGGCGCCAGCCCGGTCGCTGGCCGAGGCGCCCGGGCGCGGCCGAGCCGCACTCCAGGCACCAGTCCTGGCCGCCCACCATGGCGGCGCCGCAGGTCGCGCACGCGTAGTCCGGGGCGGCGACGTGCCCCTCGCCGCCCCCGGGCGGTGCGGCGGCCTCGGAGGGCGCCTCGCGGTCTCTCAGCAGCAGTGCCACGCTTGAGAGGGTAACGCGCCGGCGGGGAGGAAGTTGCGACCGGCCGGGAGGGCCGCCGCTAGGCCCGCGCGAGCTCGACGCGGATCGTCGTGCCGCGCACGTCCTCGCCGTCGACGGCCGCGGCGATGCGGGAGGCGTCGCCGGCGGGCACCGACACGAACGCGAAGCGCTCGAGGACCTTCACGTCGCGCACGGCCTCGCCGTCCACCCCGGCCGCGCGGGTCACGGCGCCGACGAGGTCGGCGACCTCGATGCCCGCGGCGCGACCGCCGGTGATGATGAGCTTGGTGTGCTTCTCGGACCCGTTGCGCGTCAGCTGCGGCTTGGCGTGCCGGCGCGGGCGCTCGGTGACCTTCGCAGGCGTCACGTGGGCGCCGGGCTCCCACTGGGAGATCGGCACGCCGACGTGGCGCTCGATGGCCTCCAGCTCGCCCTTCTGGCGCGGCTCGACGAACGTGATCGCGCGGCCGGCGCGACCCACCCGGCCCGTGCGCCCGATGCGGTGCACGTAGACGTCGGGCGAGACGGGGACGTCGAAGTTGACCACGTGGGTCACGGTGGAGATGTCCAGGCCGCGGGCGGCGACGTCGGTTGCCACGAGGATCGGCACCCGGCCGCCCTTGAAGCCGAGCATGACGCCGTCGCGCGAGCCCTGGCTCATGTCGCCGTGCAGCGCCTTGCAGTTGAAGCCGCGGTCGCGCATCTTCTTATAGAGCTGGTCGGTGCGGATCTTGGTGCGCGCGAAGACGATCGCCTGGTCGGGCTTCTCCGCCGCGAGGACCTCGACGAGCTTGTCGGCCTTGTCGGCGGTCCTGACCTCCAGCTGAAACTGCTCGACGGAGTCGACGGTCAGCGTCGCGGACCTGACCTTCACGAGCACGGGGTCGTAGAGGTAGTTGTCGGCGAGCTTGCGGATCGGCGGCGGCATCGTCGCGCTGAAGAGCGCGGTCTGGCGGCTGTTCGGCGTCATGTTGAGGATCTTCTCGACGTCCTCCAGGAAGCCGAGGTCGAGCATCTCGTCGGCCTCGTCGAGCACCACGAAGCGGCAGCTGTGCAGGACCAGCGAGCGGCGGCTGATCAGGTCGAGCACGCGCCCGACCGTGCCGACGACGATGTGCCCGCCGGCCTTCAGCTGGGCCTGCTGCGTGCGGATCGGCGCGCCGCCGAACACGGCGACGACATCGGCGCCCTTGCGCTGGGCATAGGCGCGGACGGCCTGGGTGACCTGGATGCACAGCTCGCGCGTGGGCGTGAGCACGAGTGCCTGCACCTCGGGCTCGGTGGGATCGACGTACTCGATGATCGGCAGGGCGAAGGCGGCGGTCTTGCCCGAGCCGGTCTGCGCCTGGCCGATGACGTCCTTGCCCTCGAGCATCGGGGGGATCGCCTGCTCCTGGATCGGGCTGGGCTTCTCGTAGCCGACGTCGCGGAGGGCTTCGAGCGTGCATGAGGTGAGGCCGAGATCGGCGAAGGCGGTCACGCCCCTTCACTCTAGGGCGTCGCGGGAGTCCCTACGCGCTGGGGTCCAGCGTCAGCTTTCCGGTGGTCCGCCGGCCGGCGAGGTCGGCCTGCGCCTGGGCCGCGCGATCGAGCGGGTAGGCGGGCCCGGCGAGCACGCGCAGCTCGCCACGGGCGACGCGGCCGAAGAGGTCCGCGAGCGCCGCGTCGATCAGCTCCGGGCGCCCGGTGGCGTGCATCAGCCAGAAGCCGATCACCGCGCGCGAGTGGCGCAGCAGGTGCCCCGTGCGCACCTCGACCTGCTCCCGTGACGAGATGCCGTAGACGACCAGGCGGCCGAACGGCGCCAGCGCGGCCAGCGAGCCCTCGAAGACGCCGCCGCCGGACATCTCGAAGACCGCGTCGACCTGCTCGCCGTCGTTGGCCGCCACCAGGCGGTCGGCCAGTCCCTCCGCCCCGCCGTCGACCGCCACGTCGGCGCCGAGCTCGAGGGCCAGCGCCCGCCGGTCCTCGGTCGACGCCGTCGCGATCACGCGCCCGGCGCCCATCGGGTGCCCGAGCTGCACGGCCAGCGAGCCGACGCCGCCCGCCGCGGAGTGCACGACGACGCTCTCACCGGGCTCCACGCGTGCGCAAGTGCGGTACAGGTGCCAGGCGGTGAGGCCCTGTAGCAGCAGGGCGATCGCGATCTCGTCGCCGACCGCGCCGGGGATCGGGAAGGTCAGCGCCGCGGGCGCCGTGGCGTACTGCGCGTAGCCGCCCGAGCCGCACAGCGCGACCACGCGCTCGCCGGTGTCCTCACGCACCCCGGCGACCTCGGCGCCGGGCACCAGCGGCAGCTCGTCCTTGGCCACGTAGGAGTCCGTGCGCCGGTGCGTGTCGGCATAGTTGACGCCCGCGCGCGTGACACGGATCAGCACCTCGCCGGAACCGGGCCGCGGCACCGGCAGGTCGACGAGCTCGAGCACCTCCGGGCCGCCGAAGCGGGACATCTGGATCGCGCGCATGCGGCGGGGCAGCTTACCCCGCGCTGCTCTAGGGTCCCGCCGCAATGTCCGTCACCGTGGTCGGGTCCATCGCCTTCGATGCCGTGCGCACGCCGTCGGGGGCTCGCGAGCGCATGCTCGGCGGCGCCGCCGTGCACTTCTCGCTGGCCGCCTCGTTCTTCGACGAGGTCCGCGTCGTAGGACCCGTGGGTGACGACTTCGGGGAGGCCGAGTACGCGGTCCTGCACGGGCGCGGGGTCAACACGGACGACATCGAGCATGTCGAGGGCGGCACGACGTTCTTCTGGAGCGGGGTCTACGGCGACAACCTCAACAGCCGCGAGACGCTCGAGACCGACCTCAACGTCTTCGAGCACTTCGAGCCCAAGCTGTCGCAGGCCTCGCGCGCGGCCGACGTGCTGTTCCTGGCCAACATCGTGCCCGCGTTGCAGCTCGAGGTGCGCCGCCAGTGCGACCGGGCGCGCTTCGCCGCGCTGGACTCGATGGACCTGTGGATCAACATCGCCCGCGAGGACCTCGTCAAGGCGATCGGCAGCGTCGACTGCGTGATCCTCAACGACGAGGAGGTCGAGCTGCTCACCGGCCGGCCGACCGTCGTCTCCGGCGCCCGGGAGATCCTCGCCATGGGCCCAAGCGCCGTGGTGGTCAAGCAGGGCAAGTACGGCGCCGGCATCATCACGCACGAGGGCACCTTCTGGCTGCCGGCGTTCCCGCTGGAGCAGGTCGTCGACCCCACGGGCGCGGGGGACACGTTCGCCGGCGGCTTCGTCGGCTACATCGCCGCGCACCCCGACGCGCCGATCGGCCTCGAGCTGCTGTGCCGCGCGATGGCGTACGGCTCCGCGCTGGCGTCGTTCAACGTCGAGGAGTTCGGCACGGAGCGCGTCGCGCGCCTGACCGGCGCGGAGATCGCTGCCCGCGTCGCCGAGCTGCAGCGGATCACCGCGTTCACCGACGCACCCGTCGCGCTGCGCTGACCTCCGCAACGACGGAGGGGCCCCGCAGGGCCCCTCCGCTCGGCGATCGCGGCCCGCTCGGGCCGCGAGCGGGCTACTGGATGAAGCCGGTGTCCCCGACGGCCTTCAGGATCGTGCGCTCCGAGCGGCGCAGGTCGAACGTGCTCGGGGCCGGCAGCTTGCTGTTGACCGCGTCGGGGGCGCCGCCGCCGTTGAGGAAGCGGATCCACGCGGCGTGGCGCGCCTCCACCGTGGCGATCGTGCCCGCGGCGGCCAGGACGGAGTCCTGGCGCACGTTGGCGACCTGGCCGAGGTAGGCCATCACGCCCGTGTCCTCGAGCACCTGAGAGGTGGCGGCGAACTTGTTCGGATCGGTGACCGTGTCCTTGAAGTCGAACCGCGGCTTGCGGATCGCCTTGCTGCCGAGCGCTCCGCGCAGGAACGAGACGTGCCTGGCCTCGTGCCGGGCGACCACGACGCCGAACCGCTCGTAGGACGGGTTGAGGTAGGCGTTGTTGACGCGGGCCTCGCGGTAGAACTCCGCCTCGAGGAACTCGAGCGTGAGCGCGAAGTTGAGGATCTTGACGTCGTTGGCCGCGGACTTGCGGCGTGTCGAGATCGCAGCAGCCGCCGGGTCGACGTACTGCGCGAACAGCGCGGTGCCGGCGAGCAGCCCGCCGCCGGCGAGCACGCCCTTGCGGATGAAGTCGCTGCGGTCGAGGCCGGCGTCCTCGGCGGACTCGCGGATCGCACCGTCGACGTCAAGATCGTTGAGATTGAGGTTGATGGACATGTGTTCCTCCCTGGTTTGGGTCAGCGCACGACGATCCGGCCGGACATGCCCGGATGAATCGTGCAGACGTAGCGGTAGGTACCCGCCTTGCGGAAGCGCACCTCGTGGGTGCCCCTCGTCCTGTCGCCCGAGCCGCGGAAGCGGGGCTCGCCGCGGCTGCGGACGTTGTGGGGCGTGGCAGCGTCGCGCCACCGGAAGGTCACCAGCGTTCCTCTGCGCACCGTCAGCTTCGCGGGCTTGAACCTGATGTCCTCGAGGAGGACGCTTCGCGTGCTCTGCCCGGAGGCCGCGAACGGCATGCCGAACGCGACAGCGCCCAGCGCGGTGCCCGTCAGAGCAGTGACAGCCCATCGCCTCACGTCAACCCCTAGCGACAGCCGGGCGACAGCAGATCAGAGGGTGGCGCACGCGCGCTCGCGCCGTGCGGCCCGGCGCGCGGTCGCCGCAGTGGCGTGCGCCCCCGGCCCCGGCGGGGTATCGTGACTGCGGTGGACGCGACGTTCATCTTCCTGATGTTTGTCCTGAAGCTGCCGATCGCGGCGCTGCTCTACATCGTCTGGTGGGCCGTGCGCGCGACCCCCGAGCCCCAGGACGCGGGCAGCGACGACGACGGCGGGATCAAGCGGCGCCGCCA
>JACCQW010000212.1 GCA_013813955.1 Solirubrobacterales bacterium | reverse complement strand
GCTCCTCTCGGCGCGATCGCGCCGTCGACCAGTACAGCGCGGCCGCCAGCGACCCGAGCAGCCGCACCCGCAGCGGATCGTCGCCCGTGCCCAGCCGGTCGAGCGCCTCCTCGAGCAGCGCGACGTGCGCGTCGTCCACGAACCCGGCCGCGAGGCCGAACGGGCCCATGCCGATCGCGGCTGCGCCGAGCAGGTCGGGAGCGTCGGCAGCCCGCGCCGCGGCAGCCGCCTCCAGGAACGTCTCGCGTGCCTGCGGACGGCCGGCCCGCGCCTGGGCCTCGCCGAGGCCCAACCGGAGCGTGGCGCGCCGCCGCAGATCGGTGCGGGTGAGCTCGAGGACCTCCAGCGCCTGCTCGAAGAGCTCTGCCGCCTGCTCGTAGGCGAGGCTGGCGAGCGTGCGCTCCGCGGCGCGGGCCGAGTACTCGAGCGCCTTGTGCGGGTCTCCACCCGGCGCGGCGGCGACGTAGTGGTGGGCCACCTCCGCCAGGTGCGATTCGATCGCCGGGCCGTAGGCATCCTCCAGCGCCACCGCTACGGCGTGGTGGGAGGCGATCCGCCGGCCGGCCGGCAGGTCGGCGATCAGCGCATCCCGGATCAGCCCGTGCACGAAGCGGTGTTGCCCGCGCGGGCTCGCATCCTCGGTGATGACGCCCAGCGCCGTGGCCTCGTCGAGCGATGCCAGGACCTCGCCGGCATCGAGCCCGGCCGCGCGGACGATGACCGCGTGACGGAAGCTGTGCCCCAGGATCGCCGCGAACTCCAGCGTGCGCAAGGCGGTCGCGCTCAGCGACGCGAGCCGCAGACGGATCGTCCCGCGCACACTGTCGGGCAGGGGCAGGTCGTCCGGGGCGTCCGCCAGGCGACCTTCCGCCACGAGTAGCCGGACGATCTCGTGCGCGAAGAACGGGTTGCCCTCGGTCGCCGCGTGCAGCGCCCGCGCGAGCGCGGGGGCCGCCGAACCGCCGCCGGCATTCTCCACGAGGCTGGTCAGGTCGCCGGCATCCAGCCCGCGCAGAAGGATGCGCTGTCCCGCCCGCGCGAGATGGCTGAGCCGCGCCTGTGCCTCGGGTGTCAGGTCGGGCGTGCGCTCGTGAAGCGCGCAGACGATCAGGACGGCAGCGTCCTGCAGGTCGCGCGAGACGAAATCCAGCGCCAGGAGCGTGCCCTCGTCCACGGCCTGGAGGTCGTCGAAGACCAGGACGAGGGGAGCGCTTCGGCTGCGCGCGCGCAGAAAGCCCGCCAGCGAGTCGAAGAGCCCGAATCGGGCGTGCTCGTCGTCGTCGTCCTCCGCCGGCGGCGAGAGATCGGGCACCAGCTCACCGAGTGCCGGCACCAGGCGCAACAGCTTCGGTCCGGCGGCCCGGATGTCCTCTCCGCGCGCGGCCGGGTCATCGCGGACGAGGGCTCGGACCACCTGGGTCCAGGGCCAGTAGGCCGGCGCAGCGGGCCCCCAGCCGGAGCTCCATGCCACGACGGCGCCCTGGGCGGCCGCATAGGCGACCAGCTCCTCCGCCAGCCGCGTCTTGCCGACCCCCGGCTCGCCGACGATCAGATGCATACGCGCGCGGCCGCGCGCCGCGTCGTCGAAGCCCGCGTGGAGATCGGCCAGCTCGCGCGCTCGACCCAGCAGCGGCCCCGTGATGAAAGATGCGCGTGCCGGTCCCGAGTCGTCTGTCACCACCGATGCCCCCTTGGCGCAGCGAGCCTAGCCGCTGGGGCGCGCGACCGTGTGCGACCCGGGTTAGGATCGCCCCGTGCGCGGGCGGCACGGACGCGTGGAGGCGATCACCATCATCACGCCGGTGCGCGGCTGGTGGAGCTGGTGGCTGCGCCTGAGCTGGCCCTTCGCACGGGGAAACCCGCTCGTACTGAGGCCTCTGCTGCGCCTGGCGTTCATTCATTTCGCGCACTGGTCGCTGATCCGGCGAGGCCGCGGTCGCTACCTCCTGTTCCAGAGCAATTTCAACGGCGACGTCAAGCAGTACGTGGACGCGTTCTCGCTGACCGTCCCCGGGCGCATGCGGCTGATGTGGGGCGGCGCCCACGGCTTCCCGGGCCCCCGGCCCATGGAGCGATTCAAGCGCTTCATCTTCGGGCGAGCGATCCCCGCGGACCACTACTGGTCGGCCTACCCCGAGGCCACCACCCGGATGGTCACCGACGCCCTCGACATCCGTGCTCGCTACGGGGAGGTGGACGCGATCGAGGCCGGCCCCGAGGCGTTCGCCGCGGCCTACCGGCGCTTCATCATCGCGGTGCAGAACAAGCTGTGAGCACCGGCGTCGCGGTCCTGCTGAGCGTTCGCCCCGACCGCCTGACGGCGCTGCGCGAAGCGCTGGCCGCGCTGGGTGAGCCGGAGCACAGCCCCCTCGCCAGGCTCGGTCAGACGCACATGGCGCGCTTCGTGGTGGTCGAGGAGGCGATCCGCGACGGGCCGTGCCTGCTGTTCTCGGCCGAGGCGGACGCGCAGGCCTCCAGCTACCTCGCGCTCGTCGCCGAGCGCCTGCCCGAGGCCGAGCCCGTATGGGAGCAGTGCCGGGGCTACCCCGGTGCCGGGGACCCGGCCTCCGTCGCACGCTGGCTCGCCGAGCACGCGATGCCCGCGGGATTCTCGGTGCGCCCCTACCCCAGGTCGACGGTGACCGAGGTGCGCGAGGCGCTCGACCTCCGTGCGCGGCTGCGCGACTTCGCCATCCGCGCCCAGGATCTCGAGCCGGCGGCGCTGCAGCGCGCCTGGCGTGAGGAGTTCGGATGACCGCGATCGACCAGGGCGACCTCCAGGGCAACATCCTGTGCGGGTACGGCTTCGAGCACGCGCTGTACGCGTTCCTGCAGGTGCGCGAGCGGGCGGCCGCGCGCGGCTGGCTGCGCGATCTGCTGCCCGCCCTGACGACGGCCGAGCCGTGGGGCGCCGGCAGACCCGACTCGACGGCGAACCTCGCGGTCAGCGCGCGAGGACTGGCGGCTCTGGGCATGGACCGGGAGGTCCTGGCCGGATTTCCGGCCGACTTCCTCGAGGGCATGGCGTCCCGCGCACGGATGCTCAGCGACACCGGGCCGAGTGCTCCGGAGCGGTGGGAGACCCCCCTGCGTGGCGAGGCCCACGTCGTGCTGATGCTCAACGCGCGCAGCGAGAGCGCCCTCGCACGCGCTCGCGACGAGCACCTCGCGAGCGGTGCGCTGGAGCTCGTCTACGAGCAGCCCGCCGCGGCGCTCGCGGGCGCCCGGGAGCACTTCGGCTTCCGCGACGGCTTCGCGCAGCCGCAGATCGCCGACCGGCGGGCCGGCCCATGGGTCGGCTCGGGGACCCCGCGGCGCTTCGGGTGGAAGGCGCTCCAGCCGGGCGAGTTCGTGCTGGGCTACCCCGACGAGGACGGCGCGCCCCCGGCGGCCCCCGCCGAGCCCTACGGGCGCGGCGGCACGTTCATGGTGCTGCGCAAGCTGCGCCAGGACGTCGCTCTGTGGCATCGCTGGATGCGCGAGTGGGCGGGCGACGAGCGCGAGGAGCGCGACGCGCTGGCCGCCAAGATCGTGGGGCGCTGGCAGGACGGCCGGCCGCTCAGCCTCTTTCCCGAGCGCGTACACGACCAGCCGAGCGCCGACGAGCTGCGCCGCACCAACCGATTCCGCTTCCGCGACGACCCGGAGGGCCTGCGCTGCCCGCTGGGCGCCCACATCCGCCGGGTCAACCCGCGCGATGCCCTCGGCGGCGACGGGCGGTTGAGCTCGCGGCACCGGATCATCCGCCGCGGCATGCCCTACGGCCCGCCGGCCGACGGCGACCGTCCCGACGACGAGGACCGCGGCCTCGTCTTCGTCTCCTTTCAGGCCAGCATCGAGCGCCAGTTCGAGACGATCCAGGCCCGCTGGTGCGCCGACGGCGATCCGTTCGGCCTCGGAGCCGATGCCGACTTCCTGCTGGCCGACGGGGACCCGGACGGCAAGATGACGATCCCGGGGGACCCGCCGCGCTACCTGCATCCACAGCCGTCGTTCGTGACGACGCGGGGAGGCGGCTACTACTTCGTGCCGGGGATCGGAGCGCTTGCGGCACTGGCGGGCTCGTAGCCGCCGGGGGCCCGCGCCGCGAGGTCCGGCTAGCGGACCGCCTCGCCGACCAGGCCGCGCGCGTGCAGCAGCTCGGCGAGCTGCACCGTGTTCAGGGCCGCCCCCTTGAGCAGGTTGTCGCCGACCACGAACAGGTTCAGCGCGTACGGGTCACCGAGGTCGCGGCGCACGCGCCCGACGGCGACCTCGTCGCGGCCGGCGTAGCGCAGCGGCGTCGGCGCGTCCTCGACCACGAGGTTGGGGAAGGCCCGCAGGACCTCCAGGGCACGGTCGAGGTCGGGTTCCGAGGCGAAGGTCGCCCGCACGGCGACGGCGTGGCCGACCATGACCGGCACGCGCACGCAGGTCGGTGAGACCTGCAGGTCGGCGATCGAGAGGATCTTGCGCGACTCGTTGCGCAGCTTGAGCTCCTCGTCGGTGTAGCCCTTCTCGCCCAGCGTGCCCAGCAGCGGGACGACGTTGAAGGCGAGCGTCGCCTCGTGGATCTCGTGCTCGACCTTGGCCTCGGCGGCGGCGCCGTCGTGGCAGAGCTGGTCGACATCGGCGGCCAGCGGCGCGACCTGGCCGGCGAGCTCGTCGATGCCCTTCTGCCCGGCGCCGCCGGCGGCCTGAAAGCTCGTGGCCACCATCGCGCGCAGGCCGAAGGCGTCGTGCAGCGCCTTGAGCGGCAGCATCGCGACCATCGTCGTGCAGTTGGGGTTGGCGATGATCCCGCGGTGGGCGTCGATGGCCTCCGGGTTGACCTCGGAGACGACGAGCGGGACGTCCTCGTCCATGCGAAAGGCGCTGGAGTTGTCGACCACGACCGCGCCCGCGTCGACGAAGCGCTTCGCCCACTCGCGCGAGCGCGTCGCGCCGGCGGAGAACAGCGCGACGTCAAAGCCCTGGATCGTCTCGTCGGTGAGCGGGGTCACGACGAGGCCGCCGTCCAGCTCCCGGCCGACGGAGCGCTCGGAGGCGAACGGGACGACCTCCGGACCGTCCCCGCCCGCCCACCCCCGCTCGCGCAGCAGGCGCAGCATGACCGTGCCGACCGCGCCGGTGGCGCCGACGACCGCGACTCGCAGCTCCGTCATGTGAACCGCCCGAATGGCTTCTCGGCCTGGATGGTCTCCGAGCCCGACAGCGCGAAGGCGGCGTGCAGCGCCTGCACCGCGCCGGGGACCCGGTCGCCCGCGATGACACAGGAGATCTTGATCGGCGAGGTGGAGATCATCTCGATGTTGATCTCCTCGTCGCCCAGCGTGGAGAAGACCTTGGCCGCCACGCCCGGGTGCGACCGCATCCCGGCGCCGACGATCGACACCTTGCCCATCGCCTCGTCGGTGTGCACCTCGATGCCCAGCTCGGCGGCCAGCGGGGCCAGCGCGGCGCGCGCGTCGCCGAGGTCCGAGCGCGGGACGGTGAAGGACATGTCCGCGCGGTCGCCCTCGGTGACGGGCTCGTTCTGGATGATCATGTCGATGTTCACGTTGCCCTCGGCGAGCACGGTGGCGATGCGCCCCGCCGCGCCCGGAGTGTCCGGTACACCCTTGAGCGTGACGCGCGCCTCCTCGGTGGAGTGCGTGACGGCGGTGATGAGCGGTTGTTCCACGGTCTCCTCTTCTCCGACCACAACCGTACCTGGCCCGTCCTCGAAGCTGGAGCGGCAATGGATCCTGACGCCGTGGTTGCGCGCGTACTCCACCGAGCGCAGCTGCAGGACGCCGGCCCCCGAGGCCGACATCTCGAGCATCTCCTCGAAGGAGACGACCGGCAGCTTGCGCGCCCCGGGCACGATGCGCGGGTCGGCGCTGAAGACGCCCGCGACGTCGGTGTAGATCTCGCAGATGTCGGCGCCGATGGCGGCGGCGAGGGCGACGGCCGTCGTGTCCGACCCGCCGCGGCCGAGCGTCGTGACGTCCTTGGTGGTCGACACCCCCTGAAAGCCGGCGACCAGCACGATCGAGTCCTCGTCCAGCGCGTCGTGGATGCGGTCGGCGCGCACCTCGACGATGCGCGCCTTCGTGTGGGACGTGTCTGTCACGATGCCCGCCTGTGAGCCGGTCAGGGAGATCGCACGATGGCCGAGGTCGTTTATCGCCATCGCGCACAACGCACACGACTGGCGCTCGCCGGTGGAGAGCAGCATGTCCATCTCGCGCGGGTCGGGATTGGGTGAGATCTCCTGCGCCTCGGCGATGAGGAAGTCCGTCGTCCGGCCCCGTGCGCTCAGCACGGCGACCACGCGGTTGCCCGCCTCGCGCTTGGCCACGATGCGCTGCGCCGCGCGCCTGAGGCGCTCGGCGTCGGCGACGGAGGTGCCCCCGAACTTCATGACGACTGTTCCCGGCATGCCGGTGGCGGAGGGTAACGCGTGAAGCCGCGCCGTCCCCGCGCCGGGCTGCCCGCGACCATCCGTGACCGGCTGAAGCGCCTCCCCCGCCCCGGGCTGCCCGCGACCGTCCGCAGCCGGCTGCCAACGACCATCCGCGGCCGGCGCCTTGCCGCGCTCGCGATCCTCGTCGCGTTCGTCGGCGG
>JACCQW010000207.1 GCA_013813955.1 Solirubrobacterales bacterium | reverse complement strand
TGTCGCGCCGGCGCGACAGCCGCTCACGCAGGCGCCGCCACGCCGTGCGGCGCAAGGCCCACATGTCCTCGGGCAGCTCGAGCATCTGCCACATCCACTCGGTGAAGGCGGGGGCGCCGGCGTCCTGCACCCAGTGCTCGCGGCCGCTGGGGGACTGCTCGTCGTCCACGTGGACGGCGGTGGTGATCACGGGACCGCGGCTGGGATCGAGGTGGCGCCACCGCCGGCCGTTCTCGTCGTCGGCCGCCGCCCGGCCGTCCTCCGCCGCCCGGCGGCAGTTGCGAACGAACATGAGGACGTCCCCGTTGCTGGAATAGCGCGTCCCGAGCGCGGGGCTGAGTCCGGGGAGAGCCGCGCGGTTGGCCAGCAGCAGCCGCGTGGAGCCGAACGTGCCCGCGGCGAGTACGAGCAGCCGGCCGTGGACTCGGCGGTCGGCCTCGTCGACGACCGGGTCGAGCAGGTGCGCCGGATGCCCGCCGCGCGCCGCCAGATGCTGGCGGTAGCCGACCTCGTAGCCTCCGTCTCGCCACCGCACCGACCGCGCCTCGCAGCAGCAGCGCAGACGGGCCCCCGCGCGCCATGCATCGCTGAGGTAGGTGAAGTCCAGCGTGTTCTTGGCGCCGTCGTTGCAGCCGATGTTGCATTCGCCGCACAGGCGGCAGGTCAGGCGTGGCCGCCCGTGCACGTTGTCCTCGCTGCCTGCGATCGGGCGACCGGGCGCCGGCGGGCCATCGTCGGCGGCGAACGTCACGGCCAGCGGCGGATGCTCGACCGGCAGGTCCAGCCGCTCAGCCGCCTCGCGCAGCTCGACTGCCCTGGGCGTCGACGCATAGGGCTCTTGCGCCACCGGGTAGCGTCGTGGTCGCTGGACCCTCTGCACCTCGTCGTAGTGGCGATCGAGGTCGGCGCGGGTCACCGGCCAGGACTCGTCGCCGCCGTCGCGCAGGTTCTCCCGCACGAACGTGTCCGCGCTCTTGCGCAGCATCACGTTCGAGTAGATGAGCGAGCCGCCGCCCAGCCCGCTGGCCACGAGCGCGGCACTGTGATCGAAGGACCACACGTCGTACATCCCGTGCAGCCCCGCCGGGGGGTCCCAGAAGCTCGCGCGAAGATGCCGCGGCGTGCGCGCGAACGCTCCGGGGGCGTATGGCTGACCGCGCTCCAGGACGACGACGCTCAACCCCGCCCCGGCGAGCCGCGCCGCGGCGACCGCGCCGCCGAAGCCCGAGCCGACGACGACCGCGTCGAAGCGCTCGACGTCAGTCACGCTGTACCACCCAGCGCACGGGACGGCGGGGGTCGGGCTCGTAGGCGCAGAACGTGCCCGTGCGCACGCTCGTCTCGAGCTCGCGCCCGAGCCCCGCGTCGTAGTCGGCGAGCCGCTTGAGCGTCGAGCGGATGGCCCGCGTCGCGTTCACGCGGGCGCGCTCGGCGTGCGAGCCCGTCGGGCGATCACGTCCGCCGAGCCCTACGGCGCCGGCGAGCTCGCGTGCGACGAGCTCCATCTCCTCGCGTGCGCGCGCGACGCGCTCGGGGTCGTTGAACGCCTCCGCCTCGTCGATCTCCTCGCGCAGCTCCTGGACCCGCGCGCGGTAGGCGGCCTTGGCCGTGGCGTCGAGCACCGGGCCGGCGCTGCCCTGGCCGCTGTCGACGACGGCGTCCTCGCCGGACGCGACGCCTCCCGGCGCGCGGCCATCACGCAGGGCGATCAGCTCCAGGCAATGGATCTCCCGGCCCGGGTGCTCCAGCAGCAGCGACAGCAGTTGCACGCCACTGCCATCCTTGAGGCGGACGAGGTGATCGTCCCACGCGAACGTCCAGACGTCGCCTTCGCGGCGCAGCACGCCCTCGTGCTCGCTCGCCACTGGCGCCTCCGCGGGGCGGGGTGCGCTCGCGACAGGCGCCGGCGAGGAGCCGGGCCGCTCGATCCGGGCCAGGAGGTGTGGCATGCCGAGCTCGCGCGCCTGCGATCGGGCACGCTCGGGCAACCCCCCCGACCCGTCGCCATCGCCGCGCTCGCCGAGGCGACCGAGTGCCTCCGCCTCCTCGACGTCGATGCGCACCGCGACGGCCCGGGCCCCCGCGCGCGCGGCGCTGACCCGAGCGGCGCGCAGGTGCTCGAGCGCTTCGGTGTCATGGCCGGCGGTCCCCGCGAGGATCCCGAGCCACAGCTCGACGGGGCCGGCGTAGACGGCTGCCGGAGAGACGATGTTGCGCTCGGCGACCGGGGCGAGGAGGGCGCGCAGCTCATCGGCGCGGAGCCCGTCGCGCAGTGCCGCGCACGCCTCGGCGAGCAGAGCCATCGCAAGCAGCCAGAGGTTGTCGCGCGGGATCGTGCGAAAGCCGCCGATCGCGAGGCGCTCGAACTCGCTGTGAGCCTCCGCGGTCCGGCCCTCGGCGGCCAGGGCGGCCGTGAGCGCCGCCCGGTAGGCGGGCATGGCCGGGAGTCGGTCGGCGTAGGGGCGCACGAGCTGGGCCACTCCCCCCAGCCCCTGCTGCAGCCATGTGTGCACGATCGACTGCGAGGCCGTGAGCAGCGAGATCGTCCCGGCACCGATCGCCTCGGCCGTCGCGGCCGCGGCCGCGGTGAGCTCACGCGCCTCATCGAAGCGGCCCTGCATCGCGAACCGGCGCGCGCGATGCAGCGGGACATAGGCAGCGGCGCGGCGGTCGCGTGAGGCGTCCGCGAGCCGGGCCAGCGTCTCCAGGGCGATGTCGGCTTCGGCCAGATCGTCGACCTCCAGAAGAAGATCGATCCGCCGGCTGCGCGCCGCCAGGGTCGAGGTCGAGTCGCCCGCCTCGCCGAGCGAGTCCACGAGCGTCTCGATCCACTCAAGGCCCCTCCGCGTCGTGTCCGGGCCCGCGCTGGCGAGCTGCCCGAGGGCGAGCGCGAAGACCAGGATCTGCCGGTCGCCCAGGCGGTGCGCCATGGCCACCGCCTCGTCGGCCAGCTCCTCTC
>JACCQW010000177.1 GCA_013813955.1 Solirubrobacterales bacterium | reverse complement strand
GGCCTGCTCGCCGACCTCGACCCCGCGCGCGCCGGGCGCGACCAGATGCCCTTTCTCAAGGAGTCCAGCGCGGTCGTCAACGCGCGCACCACGAACTGGACGGCCGCTCCCTGCCCGACGCAGCCGTGGGCCGAGCTCGTGCATCCGCAGCTCGACGGGGCGGCCGCACTGGAGCGCCTGTGGGAGCAGGTCGTGCACATGTGCCGCCTCGACGAGCAGGACCCGGTCGCGGCGTGGCGGGGGCGCATGGACGACCTGGTGGCGGTCTCCGGGCGACTCACCGAGCGCCGGCTGGACGCCCTGCACTTCGAGGGCCCGGGGACCGATCTGCGTGTCGGGCTGCTGGCGACCTCGCGCTGGACGTGCGCGAGCTTCAGCACGGTCGACGGCCTCGCGCACATGCCCAACCTGCCCTCGGAGGAGATCTTCACCACGCCCGACCCCGAGCGCGTGGACGGCCATGTGCGCTCGACCAAGCCGCTCGTCGTCGGCGGCGTGATCGTGCGCGGGCTGAACGTCCGCTTCGACGGCGGGTGCGCGGTCGACATCGCGGCCGAGGACAACGGCGAGCTGCTCGCCCAGTACGCCCGCCGCGACGACGGCGCGTGCCGGCTGGGGGAGGTCGCGCTGGTCGACGGCGCAGGGCGCATCGGCCCGCTGGACACGGTCTTCTACGACACGCTCATCGATGAGAACGCCGCGTCGCACATCGCCCTGGGCTCCGCCTACGAGTTCACCGTCGGCGAGAACGAGTACGACCGCATCAACCGCTCGCAGATCCACATCGACTTCATGATCGGCGCCTCCGACGTCGACGTCACGGGCCTCACCACCGGCGGTGAGCGCGTCCCGGTCCTGCGGCGGGGCGAGTGGCAGATCTGATGGACCGCCCCGATCACCACGTCGTGATCGTGGGCGCCGGCCTGAGCGGCATCGGCATGGGCATCGCGCTGCGCCGCGCGGGGATCGAGGACTTCGTGATCTTCGAGCGCGCGGGCGACATCGGCGGCACGTGGCGCGACAACGTCTATCCGGGCATCGGCGTCGACATCCCCGCGCAGGCCTACCAGTTCAGCTACGAGCTCAAGCCCGACTGGTCGCGCGTGTTCGCCAAGGGCCACGAGGTCAAGGAGTACGTCGACGCCTGCGCCGATCGCTACGGCGTGCGCGCGCACGTGCGCTGTTACAGCGACGTGAGCGGGCGCGCCTGGGACGAGGAGGGGCACCGCTGGCGCCTGCGCGTCGGCGGGCGCGAGGTGACCGCGCGGTTCGTCATCAGCGCCGTGGGGCCGTTCGTCGAGCCCAAGGCGAGCACGATCGCCGGCTTGGAGGACTTCGGCGGCAAGGTCATCCACTCGGCGCGGTGGGACACCGGCTATGACCTCACCGGCAGGCGCGTGGCGATCGTCGGCACCGGGGCGAGCGCGGTGCAGATCATCCCCGAGATCGCACGCTCGGTGGAGCGGCTGGACGTCTACCAGCGCACGCCGATCTGGGTAGGGCCGAAGTTCGATCCCGCCACGCCGAGGCTCCTGGAAGCGCTCTACCGGCGCGTGCCCGCCGTGCAGCGCGCCGTGCGCGCCGCCACGACGCGCGGGGTGGAGGCCGGGCTCGTGACCGCGGTGCTGCGCCACGACCGGATCGGGCCGATCACGCGCGGCCTGGCATGGCTGGCGCGCGAGGTCTGGTACCGCCGGCAGGTGCCCGACCCCGAGCTGCGCCGCCGGCTGACGCCCGACTACGACATCGGCTGCAAGCGCCCGGCGGTCTCCAACGACTACCTGCGCACGTTCACGCGCAAGAACGTCGAGCTGGTCACCGACCCGATCGAGCGGGTGACCGCGCGCGGTGTGCGCACGCGCGACGGCGCGGAGCGCGACGTCGACGTGCTGGTCCTGGCGACCGGCTTCTGGCTGGCCACCGACCCGGAGGCCTTCGAGGGCCGGCCCGTCCGTGGCCGCGCCGGCTTCGATCTGGCGCGCTCCTACGCCGAGAGCCGTGCGCGCTCCTACGAGAGCGTCAGCGTGCCGGGGCTGCCCAACCACTTCATGATCTTCGGGCCCTACGGCTGGACGGGGGGCAGCTGGCACGTCCTGGTCGAGGTGGCGTCGACGCACATCGTCCGCGTGCTGAAGGAGGCCGCGCGCCGCGAGGCCACCGCCGTCGAGGTCGTCCCCGAGGCGGCGGACCGCTGGACGCGCTTCGCCGTCGAGCGCCTCGGCCGCTCGCTGTGGAGGACCGGGAGCTGCGCGACGGCCAACAGCTACTACTTCGACCGCCATGGCGACACGCCGTTTCTGCGCCCGACCAGCTCCACCCAGGCGCGGCGCGCCTCCCGCACGTTCCCGCTGGAGGACTACGAGTTCACGGTGGCCGGCGGCTGATGAGGGCCACTAGATACCCTCCGTCCGCCTGGAGAGGTGCCGGAGCGGTTGAACGGGCACGACTGGAAATCGTGTGTGGGCTTTACGGTCCACCGAGGGTTCGAATCCCTCTCTCTCCGCTGAGCGTGGTCAAGCGACGACGCCGCTGGGCGCGGAGAGCTCGGCCGGCCCGAGGGTGACCGCGAAGACCACGTGCGCGCGGTGGACGGCGATGAAGTCGTGCCGGGTGAGCGCGGCATCGTCGTCGAGGGGCTCGACGGTCGCGTCGGTGAGCGAGATGAAGTCGCGCTCGGTGGCGTTCAGCAGGTCCGAGAGGCGGCTGCGGTAGCCGTCGCGGGCGAGCGTCGCGGTGCCGGTGATCCGGTGGCGGGCGGTCTCGATGGCGATGCGCTCGTAACGGTGCTGCACCCTGTCCTTGTCGGCAGGACCCCCGCCGGACTGAAGGCGGGCGGCCCGGACTCGGCGCCCGGGTGGGAGAATGGGCGGCGTGCGCGAGGAACCGAACGTCTACCGCCGGCGGCGGCTCACCGCGCTCGGCGTCCTCGCCGGGACGCTGTGCGCGGCCGCCCTCGGCCTGGGTGCCGCGGGCGGCGACGAGGAGGACTCCGGTGCGG
>JACCQW010000139.1 GCA_013813955.1 Solirubrobacterales bacterium | reverse complement strand
GGCCTGGACCGCCGTGCCGACGAGGACGGCGCGGGCGGCCCCTCCGTGCGGCTCACCCACCACGACGGCGACGAGGACCTGCTGCTCGCCGCGCTGCTCTTCGAGGCGACCGGCACCGGCGAGCACGCCGCGCGCGCCGCGATCGCCGAGCTGGGCGAGGACGATCGCGCAGCGCTGCTGGGCGATCTCGTCGGCGAGCGCTCCAACCGCCGCCACCGTCCCGGCCGCGGCTTCGAGGCGCTGCGTTACCGCTTCGAGATCGTCAGCGACTACGGCGCGTTCCGCGACCTGCAGCGCCACCGCATGCTCACCTGCCAGTGGCAGACCTTGACCCCCGACCTCGGCGCGGGCGTGCCCGAGGAGGTCGACGCGGCCGGCGTGGGCGAGGACTACCGCCGTGCGCTGGAGGTCTCGCGCGTGGCCTACGAGCGCATCGCCGACGCCGGCCACGATGCCCGCGCGGCCATGTACGCGCTGTGCCTGGGCTACCGCATCCGCTACGTGCTCGACCTCAACGCGCGCGAGGCGATGCAGCTCATCGAGCTGCGCTCCGGCCGCGAGGGCCATCCCACCTACCGCGCCGTGGCGCACGCGATGCACGCCCGAATCGCCGAGGTCCACCCGGCGGTCGCGGCGACGATGACGCACGTCGACCGCGAGACCGAGCCGCGCCTGGAGCGCATCCTGTCGGAGCTGCGCACGCAGGCCAAGGTCGACGCGCTCTCCACCCCGCGCGCATAGTCCGGCACCGCCGCGGGAACGCACTGCGCCATGGACGAGGCGACGATCACCCCGTACCGAGACGGTCCTCTGCTCGTGCGCGGGCCGTTCCGGCTCACCGACCAGGACGGCAACGTGATCGACGCGCGTCGGGAGACGATCGCGCTGTGCCGGTGTGGCAAGTCGCGCATGCGGCCGTTCTGCGACGGCACGCACAAGCTCATCCGCTTCCGCGCCCCCAGCGGCGCGGAGGACCCCCAGGACCCGCGCGGCGAGCTGCGCTGACATGGCCCGCAACGACGCCTTCATCGCCGTTCCCCCCGACCGTGTCTACGAGCTGCTCTGCGACCCCGACAGCTACGGCCACTGGGTGGTCGGCTCCCGGAGCATCCGCGACGCCGACCCCGGCTTCCCCGCGGTGGGGACGCGCTTTCACCACACGGTCGGCGTCGGCCCGGTGGCCACGCGCGACCACACGCGCGTCCTCGCCGCCACGCCCGGTCGCGAGCTGGTGCTGCGCGCACGCGCGCTGCCCTTCGGCGTGGCGAAGGTCACCCTGCGCCTGCAGCCCGAGGGCTCGGGCACGCGCATGACGATGGTCGAGGACCCGGCCAGCGCGGTGGTCAAGGTGCTCATCGGCCCGTTCGGCCATCTGGCGATCCGCCTGCGCAACGTCGAGTCGCTGCGCCGCCTCAAGCGGCTCGCCGAGAGCTGAGCGCGGCCGGGCGGAGCTCAGACGGCGAGCTCGGCGCTCACGCCGCAGCGCAGCGAGCTGCGCCCCTGCGCCCAGGCGCCGAGCAGGTGGCGCGCCCACCGCCCCTCGAGCTCGACCAGGCAGGCGGCGCCCCACAGGATGTCGCCGGCCAGCGCGGGCTCCTGGCGCGCCAGGCCCCCGGCGAGGTCGACCGCGGCGACGTTCTCGTGCACCGCGTCGGCCTCGACGTGCTCGTCGAAGAACCCCGTGGCGCGCCCGTCGTAGCCGAGCCGCCGCAGCCCGCCGGCGTATCGGCGGTTGGGCACCGACGAGGTCATCTCGAACAGCGCGAGGTGGCCGACGATGGCTCCGCGCCAGCGGCGGTGCAGCCCGAACAGCGACATGAGGTTCACCGTGGCCAGCGTCACGCCCGGGACACGGTCGACATAGGCGCCGTAGCGCGCGTCCAGGCCGAGCGCGTCCATGGCGTCGGCGAACAGCTGCGCGTGCACGCGCTCGGGCCGGCCGCCGCCGTATTCGTCGGCCTGGATCTCCACGAGCGCCGCCTTGGGCCCGCCCGTCAGTCGCGGCAGTGCCCACGAGTGCGGGTCGGCCTCCTTGAGCTGGTAGGCCGAGCGGTGCATGACGAACTCGAGCACCTGCTCCAGCGTGCCCTCGCTCTCGACGTGGCGCGACAGCGAGGGCGCCCCGTCGCCGTCGGCGATCGCGCGCAGGGCCAGGTCCATGCCGCCGGCGACCGGCGGCGCGGCGGGCGGCACCGCGGCGCGCAGCCCCGCGGTGAAGTGCCACTCCAGCGTGCGGCGCAGGTGCAGCAGCGTGGGCTCCCACTCCCACTCGGCGTCGACGCCGGGCAGCCCGCGGTAGTGCAGCTCGTAGCAGAGGTACAGCGCGAGGTGCAGATCCTCGTCGGCGAGCGGGTCGTCGGGCGCCTCCGGAGGCGTGAAGCAGATCGGGTGGACCTTCTCGGCAAGCGCGGCGAGGAGCAGCTCGCTGGTCGCACCGCGAGGATTCGGAAGCACGAGCACGGGCGTCCAGTACCCGCCAGCCGGTGCGCACACTCCCGCGCCGCCCTACGGCCACGTGGCTAGGTGCCGCAGCCCTCGAGGAAGCGCTCGGCCAGCCAGCCCGCGAG
>JACCQW010000138.1 GCA_013813955.1 Solirubrobacterales bacterium | reverse complement strand
CGCCTGGACCGGCGCGACGCCGAGCGCGCCCGCGTGCCCGCCGGGGCCGTGTGCGCAGCGGGCGCCTGCCGGCGCTGCGATTCAACCGCCGCACGAACGGCTCAGCTACCGCCTGACCGTCACGGTGCGCACGACCTCGGGGCGCAAGCGCACGCTCGAGCTTCTAGAAGCCGCGGGGCCGCCGTAGCCTCTTCTAGAGCCCTCGCCGGGTGCCATCAACGCCGGGTGCCCTCCTGCAGCAGCAGCCGTCCGAGGCTGGCGGCGAGCCAGTCGCAGTAACGGCGGCGCGTCCAGCCGCGCACGCCGCGCAGCAGCTCGTGCAGCTCGGGGCTCACGAGCGCCCAGACGGTCTCGACGGCCTCCTCGGCGCCGACCCGGAGCGGCCCGTTGGCTGCGAGCGCATCCACGAGGACGTGAAGGTTCCTGAGCCGATCCGCATGAAGCCGCGCAAGCAACTCTGCGAGCTCCGGTTCCGATCGCGAGGCCCCGGCGACGATCGCGACTACCGGGGCGGCGCGCTCAAGCCGCAGGACGATGTCGGCCGTGAAGATGCGCAGTTGCTCGTGCTGGTCGGTCGCCGCGACGACCGCACGAGGGCCCCCCTGCTCGGGCACGGGCCTCGGATCGTCGCCCCGGACTGCACGGCTGACCAGGTCGCCGAGCAAGCTTCGCTTGTTCTTGAAGCGTGCGTAGACGGTTTCCTCGGAGACCCCCGCCTCCGCGGCGATCGCGGCGACGCTCGCGCCGGCGAAGCCGCGCTCGCTGAACAGGTTCGCCGCGGCATCGAGCACTCGTTCCCGAGTCTGCTCGGCCTGCTCGCGGCGGCGCTGCGAGTTGTAGCGGCGCGGCTTGACATCATCTACTGCTTTAGTCACAGTGCCACTGTATCCAATATAGTCCTTCTGCATCGAAGGGAGTGACGATGACGCCGCCCGACGCTGGGCTGAACTACTACGCGGGTCCCGATCTGAACGGACAGGTCCTCGGGACGCTCGAGGAGCTGGGACGCCCGGTCGATCGCCTCGACTCGGACGATCTCGCGAGCCTCGACGAGTTTCACGCCTTGGGTCGCCCGGCGACCTTGGCCCAAGCCAAGCTCGCAGCGGTCAAGCGCGGAGAGCGCGTGCTTGACGTAGGGGCGGGCATCGGCGGCCCGAGTCGTGTGCTCGCCCGCTACTTCGGAGCGCAGGTGACGGCGCTCGACGCGACCGAGCGCTTCTGCGAGCTCAACCGGAGCCTGTGCGAGCGAAGCGGCCTCGGCGACCGGATCGAGGTCGTCGACGGCGACGCACGTGAGCTGCCCTTCGAGGAGGAGAGCTTCGACCTCGTCTGGAGCCAGGCGGTGTGGCAGAACATCGATGACAAGGACGCCGTCGCAAGGGAGATCCATCGCGTGCTGCGGCCGGGCGGTCGTCTCGCGCTGTTCGAGGTCGCGGCCGGCACCGGCGGGCCGCTTCACTATCCGGTTCCTTGGGCTGACAGTGCGGATCAGAGCTTCCTCGTCCCGCCGACCGAGTTGCGCGAGCTGCTGGGCCGTGCCGGTTTCGACGAGATCGCGTGGAACGAGGGCGCGAGCATCCAGTCGACGATCCAAGCAGCCGCTGCCGATGGACACGGGATGGCCGCCGGAGTGCCGGGGGTGACGCTCGAGCTGGTGATGCCCGACTTTCATGCCCGGATGGCGGGCCTCGCCCGCAACGTAGAAGAGCAGCGCGTCGCGCTCGCCCAGGCCGTCATGCGACGCGCCTGAAAATGAGAGCACTTCATAGGCGTCGCCTACTGGGTAGTTAGAAGCCGAGCGGGTGGCGGATCTTGTAGCCGCTCGTGCTGCGCAGTGTGGGGCGCCACCGGGGGCCCTTGGCCCCCGACGGGTCGTTCGCGGCGCTCGTGTCCAACCGCAGCCCGGCGAGGACGACGAACGCGTGGCCCGGGTTCGTGTACACGGTGATCCAGTCGCCGGCGCCGGCCTCGCCCCAGCGCATGAAGCTCGAGGAGTCCCGCGGGCGCCGCAGCAGCGAACCGCCGCGCAGGGCGTAGGAGATCGTGCCCGAGC
>JACCQW010000120.1 GCA_013813955.1 Solirubrobacterales bacterium | reverse complement strand
GGGTGCTGACGATCGCGCGTCACCGAGCGATCGACATCGCTCGCCGCAACGCCCCGCACGCCGCCCACCGCGCCAGCGACAACCGCCTGCACACGCTGCCCGCGCCCGCCAACGTCGCCGAGCACGTCGCCGGACGCGCCGAGGCGCACGATCTGCTGGGATTGCTGGCCCAACTCCCCGACGCGCAGCGAGAAGTCATCACGCTTGCCTTCTACGGCCAGCTGACCCACACGGAGATCGCAAAGCACCTGAACCTTCCCGCGGGCACCGTCAAGGGACGCATGCGCCTCGGCCTGCAACGACTACGCGGCGACATCGACCGTGTCGCGTCCTAGATGGCGCCGATCCGGTTTCCGGCACACCCGCACGTACACGTGAACCGATCGGCACCTCGCATCCGCAGTAGCGAGCATGAGCATGCTGAGCGAACGCCTCGTCACGATCGAGGAGAAGCTGCACGGCCTGCTGGTCCGTCACGCCATCAAGGCACTGCGGATCACCGTCGGCGCGATCTTCTTGGGCTTCGGCGTGCTGAAGTTCTTCCCCGACGTCAGCCCCGCCCAAGGCCTGTCGATCAAGACGATCGACCTGCTGACCTTCGGCCTGATCCCCTGGGAAGTCGCGATCGTCGTGATCGCCGCGCTGGAGTGCTTCATCGGGATCTGCCTGCTCGCCAACCGCTGGATGCGCATCGCCGTCTGGCTGCTCGTCGTTCAGTTCATCGGGATTCTCGCTCCCCTCGTGCTCCTCACCGGACGCCTGTTCAGCGGGCCACATCACGCCCCCACGCTCGAGGGCCAATACGTCCTGAAGGACATCATCCTCGTCGCCGCCGGCATGGCGATCGCCGCCGGCACGTTCCGCGGCGGGCGCCTGATCCGCGACGAGCCCGGAGTCCCCGACACCCCGCCGGCACCGACCGCCGAACCGGCTGACGAACCGGACGCCGGCCACAAACTGCAGATCGTCCTCAGCGCCGCCGCCGGCGAGCGCACCGTCCAAGACGTCTGCGACGAACATCACATCCCGCTGAGCACGTACTACGCATGGCGCACCGCCACCTACCACGGAGCTATGAGCGCCCTCGACGAGCAAACCAGCGACATCGGCGAGACCCACGAACAGCCAACGCGCTGACGCCCGCCGTCGGCAAGCCCCTCGTCACGCTCTTAGCTCACGGGTCACGGAGTCCGCACCAGGCCATGCGGTCGCGTAGCCTCGCGTCATGTGCGGCCCCGGGCTCATCGGCGTGCTCGAAACGGTGCTCTACCACGAGACCGCGGAGCGGGAAGCCGTCGAGCGCTTCTACGGTGACGTGCTCGGACTGCCGGCCGTTGCGGGCTGGGAGGACGGCATCGCGTTCCGGATCGGGGGCGGCGTCCTGCTCCTCTTTGACCGCGGGCAGCTCGCGCTGCGCCCGGGCCCGATCGCAGACCACGGCACCAGCGGCGCGGGGCATGCCTGCCTGCAGGCCCGTGGTCTCGACGACCTTGAGCGGTGGCGTGCGCTGCTCGAGGCCGCCGGCGTGGAGATCCTGCACGACCACGACTGGGGCGGCCAGCGCTCGTTCTACTTCAAGGACCCGGCCGCAAACCTCCTGGAGATCGCCGATGGCGACCTATGGCCGCCGCGCTGAGCGCGACCACCTTCGGGGGCGCTCGTGAACGCCGCCTCAGACCGAGTGACGCTCGACGTCATCCACACCGCTCGGATCCCCATGCCGCACGACTACGTCTTCCGCCCGGCCGGCAGGCCACTCTCGCGCTGGTGGTCCGGGTCTCGCGTCGGCCCCGACGCGCTCGATGGCCCCTGCCTCTCGTTCGTCATCCGTCACCCCAGCGCCGGGGTGATCCTCGTCGACACCGGGTTGCATCCCGACGCGCACCGCAGCCTGGCGGACTTCGGCCGGCCGATGCGGCTCGTGTTCCGCGACCTCGAGCCGGTAGGCCCGCCATTCGACCAACAGCTCCGCGCGCTGGGCATCGAGCCCGAGGCCGTCGAGCGCGTCGTCATGACGCACCTGCACGTCGACCACACCGGCGCCATGCGCCTGCTGCCCAACGCCCGCTTCACATGCACACGCGCCGAATGGACAGCAGCGCACCGCCGGCTCGCCGCCGCCAAGGGATACGTCGCCCACCATCTCCCCGGCGCACATCGCGTGCAGCTCATCGATCCCGCGGTCGATGGCACCCGGCACGGTGCCTTCACGCACACCGTCGACCTGCTCGGCGACGGCAGCATCCGTCTGATCTCGACTCCCGGCCACACTCCGGGACACCTCTCCGTGCTGGTCCGCACCGGCGAGCACGGCGACGTCCTGCTCGTCGGAGACGCCGCCTACACCAGACGAAGCATCGACGAGGACGTGCTGCCGCTGATCACCGACGACGACCGCGCCTCCCGCACCTCGATGCGCGAGATCCGCGAACACATCGCCTCGGCACCACGCATGCTCGTCGTCCCCACGCACGATCCGAGCGCCTGGCATGAGCTGCGTTCCGCCAGCGGCTGAGGTGTCGCACTTCACGAAAGCGGTGCTACACTTGCCGTCATGCCTACGACGCACCCCCGGTACACGGTCACCGACACGGGCGATGTGCGTGACATGCTCGACCTCGCGCAGCGCCGCTGGCCCGAGGTCGCCGACCGTCGCCAGCTCCTGCTGCGCCTGGCTGCCGCCGGCCACGCCGCGATCGTCGAGGACGCCGATACCGACGAGCGTGAGCGTCGACGGCAGCGCCAGAGCGAGGCACTCGCTCGCGCCGACGAGCTCGTCGATCGCGACGCGCTGCTGTCGGACTCGGCGTGGCAGTGACGCTGGTTCTTCTTGACAAATCCGCCTACGTGCGCGGCTCCGTGGGCGCCGAGGACGTCGACGAACTGTGCCTATGCGCGGTCACCCGGCTCGAACTGCTCTATAGCGCCCGCTCGCGGGCCCACTACGAGCGCCTCGAGGGCGACCTCACCGCTTTCCGCGATCTGCGGATGGACATCGAGACCTTCTCGGTCGCGGTCGGCGCCCAACGCGAGCTTGCCGCGACCGGTCACCACCGTGTCGCCGTCGCAGACCTCCTCATCGCTGCCTGCGCCCATCAATACGGCGCGGACGTGCTGCACGTCGACCGTCACTACGACGTCCTGGCGCGCGTGCTCTCGTTCACCCCGCGCCGGCCGCAAGGCTCGCGGACTCCAAGTCCTGTTGGACGTCCTCGCCCTGGTGAATGGTGAAGCGAAGAGCGAGGATGAAACGATGAGCGACATCTACGTCCACGGCTATCAGCCGCGCGAGAGCGAGCGCCTGCAGGATCAGGCCGGAACGCTGGTCGACCTCCTGCACTCCGACACGGCATGCCCGCGCGGGAGCATGGTGCTGGAGGCCGGGTGCGGCGTCGGCGCCCCGAGGGCATTCGCGGGCGTGGGGACGAAGCAGCGACGCGCTGGTCACGACCGTTAGAGGGAGGCCATGGAGACCGTTGACGAGTTCCTGATCGCCGAGCGCAGCTACGGCGACGACGAGTCCAAGCTCTCGGTGGGCCTGGCCAACATTCACGCCGAGGTCCCGGACATCGAGGCGAACAAGGACAAGATCCTGCGCGTGGCGAGGATCTTCAAGGAGCGCGGAGTCAACATCGGCGTGTTCCCCGAGTTCTGCCTGTCGGGGTACTTCTGGGACGAGCGCGAAGATTGCCTGGCCTACATGAAGGAGGCGGTCGCCGAGAACCACGACGACTGGATCAAGAGCGAGCTGCAGCCGCTGCTCGGCGACAGCTTCGAGGCGATCGTGCTCAACAACCTGACCGCGGCGAAGGAGAAGGACCGCTTTCGCAACCGCACGTTCGTCGTGGGCCGCGAGCCCGACTACCTGGCCGACGAGAACACCTACGACAAGGTCTTCCTCCCGGGGATCGAGAAGGGCTACACCGAGAGCGGTCGCGACGACCGACTCGTCCTGGAGACCCGGCACGGCCGGCTCGGGTTCACCACGTGCTACGACTATCTCTTCAGCGAGTTGCTGCGGGAGTATTCGATGGTGGCGAAGGTGGACGCCGTCGTGCAGGTCGCCTCGTGGCGGGCCGCCGGGGGCCGTGACTACCCCGGCATGAACCTGCGGACCGACCGGTACTACGGCGATCTGTGGGACTACGTGATGCCCGCCTCCTCGGCAACGAACCAGGTCTGGACGATCGCCTGCAACGCCGTGGGCGCGCACGGGGTGACCGGGGCGCCGTTCTGGGGCGGCTCGGGCATCTGGGCGCCCTCGGGCCTGTGTCTGATCCAGGCCTCGCACGTCAACGAGGAGCTGGTGATCGTGCACAACGTCGACATCGAGGCCGCCACGGAGTCTGAGAAGGACGACTTCGACTACGGCTTCGACTTCAAGCAGATCTACCGCCCCCTCGAGGAGGGGAGCACGTTCACGCGCGACCTGTCCTAGTGCCCGCGATGATCCGGTGACGGTGCAGGCGTCCTGGATCGGAACGTGCTCGGTCGTCGAGATCGGCACCGGGAGCGGTCAGTTCGCGCTGGCCGCCGCCCAGGCCTGCGAGCGGGTGGTCGCGCTCGACGTATCGCCGGTGATGCTGGCGCTGCTTACCGAGAAGCTCGAAGGCTGCGCTGCCGGCAACCTCGAAGTCATCCGTGCCGGGTTTTCGGGGTGCCGTTAACGAAGCTGTGGCCGGAGTTGATCTCGCGCTGCAGGGTCGCGGTCGCGGAGGTCGAGGCGGTGCCGACGCGGATCGCGGTCGCGTACTTGAGGAGCATGTCGTAGTTCTGCTCGATCAGTTCCCAGCGGATCGGGCGGGTCATCGCCGGCTCAAGGCCCGGGTAGCGCTCCTGGGCGGCGGGGTCGGCGCGGTAGAGGCGGCCCCGGTTGATCTGCTTGATCCGGGCGAGCAGCTTGAAGCCAAGCAGGCTGGTGATCGCGAACCGATCTCAGATTGGCCGTGGGAGTCGACGTAGTCGCCGTCGACATTCATCGCGGTCGCGTGGCGCATCACGCCTTCGATCATCGCGGCGACCTCGGAGGCCGAGCAGTTGAGGATCTGCGAGTGGATCGCCATCCGACCCCGCTCGACGTGCCATTACACCAGGACGCCACGGCCGCCGTAGCGGGCGTGCCATTCGGTGAAGATGTTGCGGTCATAGGAGCCGAAGTGGCTGGAGTCCGAAGCGACGGTCGTCGTGCCCTCACCCCAGATCACGGTCGGCGGTTCTCGCGCGCGTGGGCGGCCGCGCGCGAGTCCAGCGTGTGACCCGGGTGCTGTTCGCCATCGATCGCGCGGCGTCCGTCGGAATGGACGTCGAACTGCTCGCGCAGCGAGCCGACGAGCTGCGCGAGGCGCGGGACCTCGCTCAGCGGCAGGGCGTCGGTGCCTGCGAGCTTGTGCTCAACCTCGTGTGCCAGCTGCGAACCGGCGGCGAGGCCGAACATGCCCAGCGATCCGGCCAGCTTGTGCGCGTCGCTGTGGGCGCTCGTGCGCAGCGCATCGCCCAGGTCATCGGCGAGCAGCGCCGCGACGGCTCGCTCAAGCGTCGCGATCCGCCGCTCGAGCTCCTCGCGGCTGCGCTCCCAGACGGCCATGATTGCGGCAGACATAGCGGTCGTCATCTGCACTCGCCAACGCCCTCACGCGCGCTGAGCAGCGCGGCGACCTGCGCCGGCAGCGACATCGGGTCAAACGGCTTGCTCAGGACGCCCGCGACGCCCAGCTGGTCAAAGCGCGTGCGGTCGGCGGCCTGCGCCCTGGCGGTCAGCAGAATGACCGGGATGTCACGCGTGCGGGGGTCGTCCTCCAGGCGCTTGAAGGTCGCCGGCCCGTCGAGGTCGGGCATCATCACGTCCAGCAGGATCACGTCGGGCTGCTCGGCGAGCGCCGTGGCGATCGCTTCCGTGCCGCTGCTCGCGCTCAGGACCTGCCAGCCGCCGACGGCCTGCATGCTGATCGCCGCGACCTCGCGGATGTCGTCCTCGTCATCGACCAACAGGATGCGCTTCGGGCTCATCGGTGTGCTCCCTTCGAGTGACTCGTGTCAGGCGTCCCAGCAGCGTCGTCTTCGACGATGAGCACCTTGAACGGCTCGTGGCGGCCGGCGACGCGGTAGCCGCGCTTGAGGAGCACCGCACTGACCAACTCGATCACGCAGGGGTCGTCGTCGCAGACCAGACCAGCGGCGCATCCGCATCCGCAACCACCTCGAGCTCGTCTGCGTCGATGGAGCGTCGATCCGAGGCGGCGCCAGTGCCGGGTGCGGGAAGCACGAACGAGAACGTGGCTCCCTGACCGGGCTCGCTGTGCGCCCAGATGCGCCCGCCATGCTGATCGACGATGCTGCGACAGATCGCCAGGCCCAAGCCCGTGCCGCCCTTCTCACGCGAGTCAGACGCATCGACCTGCGCGAAGCGCCCGAAGATCGACTCCAATTTCTCGGCCGGAATCCCGCGACCCTCGTCGCTGACCTCGAACAGCACCTCCGCGTCGCGACACGAGCACGACACGTGCACGCTGCTACCGGGCGGTGAGAACTTCACGGCATTGGAGATCAGGTTCGTCAACGTCTGGATGATGCGGTCGGCGTCGACCGACAGCGCCAGGCGCTCGGCCTCGATCACGACGCTGACGCTCGCCGCGTCGGCGAGCGACGTGACGGCGTCGCAGGCGCGATCGATCAGCTCACGCGCATCGCACGACTGCGGGTGCATGTCGATCTGACCGGAGTTGATGCGCTCGATGTCCAGGATGTCGTTGATCAGACGCACGAGGCGGTCGGTGTTCTGCACCGCGATCTCGACCATCCGCTGACCCTGAGCCGGCAGCTCGCCGAGCACGCCGCTCTCCAGCAGGCCGAGCGATCCGCGGATCGACGTCAGCGGGGTGCGCAGCTCGTGGCTGACGACCGACGTGAACTCGTCCTTGACGCGCTCCAGCTCGTGACGCTCGGTGATGTCCTGCGCCGTCCCCACCATCCGCACCGGCGTCCCCTGCGCGTCGAAGATGACCTCGCCACGCGAGTGAGCCATCAGGGTGGACCCATCGGGCCGCACGGCGCGAAACTCGAAGTCCAGCGGCTCACCGCTCTGCAGCGACGCCTGCACGCTCGCCTGCCATAGCGCTCGATCCTCGGGATGCGTCGCCCTGGCGGCCTCCTCCGAGCCCTGCGGGTGACTGCCGAGCGGCAGGCCGTACATGCGACACAGCTCGTCGGACCACTCGATCGTGTCGCTGACGATGTCCCACTCCCAGCTGCCGAAGCCGCCGACCACCTGCGCCTCCAAAAGCTGCTGGCGCTGGCGCTCGAGCAGTTGCTCGGCCGCCGTGCGCTCGGTGATGTCGCGCGCGAACGCGTTGAACGACCAGCCGTCGGCGCTCTGAAGCGGCGAGATCGTCAGCTCGATCGCGAACTCGTGCCCGTCGCGATGCAGCGCGCGCAGCTGCAGGCGCTGACCGAGGATCGAGCCTTCGCCGGTCGCCAGGAAGCGCGCCAGGCCCCGCCGGTGCGCGGCGCGATCGCGCTCGGGAATGATCGTCTCGGCGAGCTCGTGCCCCAAGACCTCGTCGCGCGACCAGCCGAAGCTCGCCTGCGCCTGCGGATTCCAGTCGGTGATCAGGCCGTCGCAGTCCATCGCGACGAACGCGTCGTGCGCCGTCTGGAGGATCTCGCGGGTGCGATGCTCGCTGGCCCGCAGGGCTGCTCCGGCTGCCTTGCGCTCAGTGATGTCCTTGAAGACCATGACGGCGCCCGTGACCGCGCCGTCCGTGACGATCGGCGTGCTCGTGAACTCGACCGGCCGCCCCGAGCCGTCCTTGCTCCAGTACACATCGTCGTCCACGTGGTGGACGGTCCCGTCGCGCAGCGACGCCATCCCCGGACACTCCTCGAAGGGGTAGGGAGAGCCGTCCGCACGGCTGTGATGGACCGTCTCGTGCAGGTTGCGGCCGACGAGCTCGTCGATCGCATAGCCGGTCAGAGCCGCCGCCGCCGGATTGGCGAAGGTGACGATCCCGTCGCGATTGAGACCGCAGATCCCGTCGCCGGCGGCATCCAGGATCAGCTGGTTGTGCTCCAGCAGTTCCGAGCTTCGCGCGAGCGACCGCATGTCGCCGAACGTCCCGGCGGTGCGCGCGACCGTCAGCGGATCCTTCACGGCAAGCTCGCTCAAGTGTGCGTCGCGCATCCGCAGCTCCAACTGTGCGGAAGCCTGACGAGCGAGGGCCCGCAGCGCCTGTTGCTCTCGTTCACCCACCGGGCGCGGCTCATGGCCGAAGACACAGACGACGCCGATCGGCTCGTCGGCGACGACAATCGACGCGCCGGCGTAGAAGCCAACGGTCGGGCCCTCGGCGACGAGAGGATGCGAGCGCCATCGTTCGCTGCGCTGGGTATCCGGCACGCTGAGTTGCCCGTCCGCGCTGGCAACGGTCGCCGCGCAGAACGACAAGCCGGCAGAGAGGCTCGCGCCCTGACCGCCTTCTACACCGACGATGGCCTTCGTCCAGTGCCTGTCGTCATCGACAAAGTTGACGGCGGCAATCTTGCTGTCGCAGCATATGGACGCCAAACGCGCTAGGTCGTCGTAGGCCGGCTCTGCGACCGTGTCCAGGATGTCCAAGTCGTGCAGGACCGAGAGGCGGTGCGCATCATGCAGTCGGTCGACGGCTCTCATCCGGAGTTCATCGTCCGTGCGCCCGGAAAACTTAAGCCGAGCCAGGGCCCGCAAGCTGCGGCCGAGCTCGTCGCCTGTCGACGGGTCAGGCGCCCGGGCATACACTCGACGCCGCGTGCGCCGCGTGCGCCGAGACGCCGTCCCGTCTCTGCGTGACAATCTCCCGTCACCGGGCTCTTCTCACCAGCGGGCGTCGATCACCCCGCGGCCACGATGCCGGCGAGGCCGTGCTGATGCCTGCCCGCCTGGGAGCGCCACACGATGCGCCCGCCAGCACCGGTGGGATGACGAGCGCCCAACTTCAGCGCCGAGCGCCACGAGCACGACATCGGGTCGGCGTATCAGCCTCCTGCTAGTGCCACTAGCTTGAGCGCACGCGGTCCCCGGCACCCAACGCGCGGGCGGCGCGAACGAGCGCCTCGTTGTTTGTCGTGCGCTCGCCGTCCGGCTCGTCCAGCGTGTCCTCGAGACCGATCCGCGTGTCGAGACCTCTGCGGATCGCATCGGTGAGCAGCACCCACGCGGCCTCCCCGTCACCGTGTTGCAGGCGTGGCGCCGCAAGGCCGAGCCTGTCCAGTGCGGTGTGGATCTCTTCGACCCGCTCGATGGCATCGGCGGCGCTGACGCGGGCCGGCTCGACGAGGATCCGTGTGACCTGCCCACCCCACCCGGACGCCGCAAGTCGCTCGGCATCCTCGACGCTCGCGATGCCTGCCTCGACACCCAGCCCGGCCCCGATCAGCGCCCGCATGATCGCCGTCGCGCCTGGCTCGGACAGGTTGACCGAGGCGTAGTCGGGCGCACGCCAGGCGCGCACGAGCTCGAGACGACGCTCGAGATCCGGTTCGATCCAGGCGCCGGTCGAGACGCCGACGGGTACCGCGCACGCATCGCGGACCTCCAGGACGATCTCGTCGACGACCTCGGCGTCCAGCCGCTCGCGGCCAAGTAGATCACGCGGGTGCAGATGGATCGCACGAGCGCCACCAGCGACGCAGGCGGCGGCGTCGCGCGCCAGCTGCTCGACCGAGACCGGCAGCGCGGGGTGTGCGGCCGTCGTCCGATCGCCGTTGAGGGCCGCCTGGAGCAGCACGGACGCCGACGCTACCAAGCGGCCCGCGTGCGCGGGGCCGCGTCCCTGACACCCGCTTTGTTTCTGCACGATTCGTTGCAGGAGCAGGGGTTTCCAGCGAGATTGCGAGGCTCGCTGCTAGCGTCGCCGGCCGGCCGCCCGGGCGTCGTCGTCCGTGCCCGAGCGACATCCGATGCCGAACGTCTCCCCACGCCGCCCCCTGCACCCGTGCGCCCTGACGGCGGCGGTGCTCCTCGCCGGCGTCCTGCTGTGCACGCCCGGGCCGGCCGGCGCCGACATCGATGCTCGCATCGCCGGCAAGCAGAGCCGAGCACAGACCCTGCGCGCCGCGGTCGCAGCCGAGACACGGCGCATCCGCACGACGGAGCGCGGGCTCGCGGTGGCCCAGTCTCGCCTCGACGCGATCAAGGCCGACGTCGCCCGCCGGCGCGCGCGGCTGCAGGCGATCGAGGACGACCTCGTCAAGGCTCGCGACCGGCTCACCCGCCTGGAGAACCGCTTGCGCCGCGCAATGAACGCGCTGCGGACCAACCTGATCGCCTCCCACCGCAACCCGCGCCCCGACCTCGTCTCGGTCGTCGTCTCGGCGCGCGGGTTCTCCGACCTGCTCGAGCTCGCCGAGTTCGCCAGGCGCATCGCGCGCCAGAACGCGAAGACCGTCGCCGGCGCTCGCGCCTCGCGCGAGCAGGTCACGCGTCAGGCCAACACCCTCGTGCGCCTGCAGGCACGCAGCCGCAAGCTCACGGCCGCGGTCGAGCGCAAGCGCGAGGGAGCGCAGGCCCTGGCCACCGCCCTGCTCGGCGAGCGCGCCTCCCGCCTGGCCGGCATGGCGAGCCGCGAGGCCGAGCTGCGCGCGGTCCGGGGC
>JACCQW010000118.1 GCA_013813955.1 Solirubrobacterales bacterium | reverse complement strand
GCGGCGTTCGTGCTCGCGCACGCCGGCTCGATGTCCGGCGCGCTGGCCTTTGCCGAGGCATTCGCCCCGGAGCACCTCGAGCTCGTCGGCGCGGAGGCGGAGGCCTTGGCGTCGCGTGTTCGCGCCGCGGGCTGCGTCTTCGTCGGTTCTGACGGCGCGACGGCGTTCGGCGACTACGTCGCGGGCTCCAACCACTGCCTGCCCACCGGCGGCGCGGCGCGCTTCGCCTCCGGGCTCTCGCCACGCCACTTCCGCCGGCGGGTGAGCGAGGTGCACGTCGGCGCGGCCACGGCCGCCCTCGCTCCCGCGGGGGCGGCGATCGCCCGCGCGGAGGGCTTTCCCGTGCACGCCGAGTCGATGGAGGCGCGCGTGCGCGAGAATGGGACGGCATGACGCGCACCGCCGAGATCGCCCGCCAGACCAAGGAGACCGACGTCCGCCTGACGCTCGGCCTGGACGGCGCGGGCGCGGGCACGCGCGCGACCGGTGTCGGCTTCCTGGACCACATGCTCGACCTCCTCGCCCGTCATGGGGCCCTGGACCTCGACGTCCGGGCGACCGGCGATCTGCAGACCGGGGCGCACCACACCGTCGAGGACGTCGGGATCGTGCTCGGCCAGGCGCTGGACCGCGCCCTGGGCGACCGTGCCCACATCACCCGCTACGGCCACGCGGTCGTGCCGATGGACGAGGCGCGCTCGGCCTGCGCGATCGATGTCTCCGGCCGGCCGTTCTGCGCGCTGGCCGGCGGCGGGCTGCCACCGGGTGAGACCGGCGGCTTCGACCACGAGCTGCTCGAGGAGTTCTTCCGCGCGGTGGCGACCAACGCGCGCCTGACGCTGCACGTCACCGTCGAGGCGGGGACCAACGCCCACCACATGATCGAGGCGTCCTTCAAGGCGTTCGCCCGCGCGCTGCGCGCCGCGGTGGCGATCGACCCCGAGGAGACCGGCGTGCCCTCGACGAAGGGGACGCTGACATGAGGGCCGAAGGCCGGGCCGCCTGCACGCTCGGGGTGGTCGACTATGGGATGGGCAACCGGCGATCGGTGGTCAAGGCGCTCGAGCACGTCGGCGCGGGCCCGCGGCTGACCGGCGACCACGACGCGCTGCGCGCGGCCGACGGCCTCGTCGTGCCCGGCGTCGGCGCGTTCCCCGAGGCGATGCGGCGGCTGCGGACGCTGCGCCTCGACGATCTCGTGCGCGAGCGCGCGGGCGCGGGTGTGCCGGTGATCGGGCTCTGCCTCGGGATGCAGCTGCTCTTCGAGGGCTCCGACGAGCACGAGGGCGCCGAGGGCCTCGGCCTGCTGGGCGGGCGCGTGCGGCGCCTGGAGGCCGGCGGCCTGAAGCTGCCGCACATCGGCTGGAACGGCGTGCGCTGGCGGCGCTCGTCGCCGCTGATCGACGGGCTGCCCGACCCGGCGGCCTTCTACCACGTGCACTCCTTCGTCCCCGAGCCCGACGACGAGAGCGTGGTGCTCGGGACCGGCGCCTACGGCGCGCCGTTCGTCTCCTTCGTCGCCCGCGAGAACGTCTTCGGCGCCCAGTGCCATCCGGAGAAGTCCTCCACGCACGGGCTGGCGCTGCTGCGCAACTTCGTCGCGATCTGCGCGTCCGTGCACGCCGCGTCGTGATCCTCTATCCCGCGATCGACATCGCCGACGGGCAGGCGGTGCGCCTCGTGCGCGGCGACTTCACGGCGAAGACCGTCTACGGGGACGACCCGCTGGAGGCCGCGCGCGCATGGGTGCAGGCGGGTGCCCGCTACCTGCACGTCGTCGACCTCGACGGCGCGCGCACCGGATCGCCCAAGAGCCTTCACCACCTCGAGCGCATCACCCGCGAGCTCGACGTGCCCGTGCAGTACGGCGGCGGGCTGCGCTCGCTGCCGGCCGTGCGCGACGCGCTGCGGGCCGGGGCCGCGCGGGTGATCCTCGGGACCGCGGCCTACAACGACGTCGACTTCCTCGACGACGTGCTCGCCGCGTTCGGCGAGCGCACGACGGTGAGCGTCGACACCCGCGGCGGCTTCGTGGCCACCGCAGGCTGGACGGAGACCACCCAGATGCCCGCCGACGCGGTGATCGAGCGCCTGCAGTCGCGCGGGGTGCGGTCGTTCGTGTTCACCGACGTCGACAGGGACGGCATGCTCGAGGGCCCCGATCTGGACGCGGTGCGCCGCGTCGCCGCGGTCGTGCGCGGGCGCTTCGTGTACTCGGGCGGCATCGGCCGCCGCGAGGACCTCGAGGCGCTCGCCGCGCTGCGTCAGGTCAACCTGGGCGGCGTGATCGTCGGCAAGGCGCTCTACGAGCAGCGCTTCAGCGTCGCCGAGGGCCAGGCGGCGCTCGATGGCTGAGGCGCGCTGATGCAGCTCAAGCGCGTGATCCCGTGCCTTGACATCGATGCCGGGCGCGTCGTCAAGGGCACGAACTTCGTGGACATCCGCGACGCGGGCGATCCGGTCGAGCTCGGCGCCCTGTACGACGCCGAGGGCGCCGACGAACTCGTCTTCCTGGACATCACGGCGACCAGCGACCGGCGCGACACGGTGGTCGAGCTGGCCCGGCGCGTCGCCGACGACGTGTTCATCCCCTTCACGATCGGAGGCGGCATCCGCTCGGCGGCCGACGCGCAGGGCGTGCTCGACGCCGGCGCCGACAAGGTGTCGGTGAACTCCGCGGCGGTTGCGCGGCCGGAGCTCGTGGGCGAGCTCGCCGGCGTGTTCGGCGCGCAGTGCGTGGTGCTGGCCATCGATGCCAGGCGCTCCGGGGAGGCGAGCTGGGAGGTCGTCGTGGCCGGGGGGCGGACGCCGACCGGCCGCGACGTCGTCGGATGGGCGCGCGAGGGCGTCGAGCGCGGGGCGGGGGAGATCCTGCTGACGAGCATGGACCGCGACGGCACGAACGACGGCTATGACCTCGAGCTCACGCGCGCGGTCGCCGAGGCGGTGGGGGTGCCCGTGATCGCGTCGGGCGGCGCGGGGACGCTGGATCACCTCGCCGAGGCGCTGCACGCCGGCGCGGATGCGGCGCTGGCCGCCTCGATCTTTCACTACGGGACCTACCGCGTCCGCGAGGCCAAGGAGCACCTGGCCGCCGCGGGGATCGCGGTGCGGGTCTGAGCCGAACGCCGGCTCAGCGGCGCCGCACGTGGCGGTGGCAGTGGTCGTGCTCGAGCACGCGACGGTCGCCGCGCACCTCGTAGGGGTGGCGGTGCGGGTGACAGCGCGGCGGGGGACCCGAGCCGCGGTGGCGGTGGCCGTGCAGGTCGTTGCGGAAATGGGCCTGGCGCTGGGCCCGGGCGCGGCGGCGGTCGCCCGCGCGGCGCTCGGCGC